>CAZOPH010000013.1:0-27954 GCA_964581635.1 uncultured Smithella sp. | reverse complement strand
CGGCGGTGGATGTCCGGAAGTCCATTAGCTTTTGCCATCAGGTCCATGTGCCGGTACTGGGCGTCATTGAAAATATGAGCGGATTTGTCTGCCCGAAGTGTGGGGAAGTGACTCAAATCTTTCCTGAAGGGGGAGGCAAAAAAATCGCTGCGGATATGAAAGTGTCTTTTTTAGGGGCGATTCCGATGGATCCGGTCCTTGCCCAGTCCGCCGATTCCGGCCGTGTGTTCATTTACCATTCCTCAGAAACCCCGACAGGAAAAATCATGCAGGAGATTATCGACCAGATCACTGACACAGCTAAAGCAAATAAACTAAATTCTTAAGGAGAAACGACTATGAAGATTGCCATACCATTAGCGGAAGGAAAGTTGACCATGCATTTCGGCCATTGTGCCAGCTTCGCACTGGTTGACGTGGATCCGCAGACAAAAAATATTCTCGGCAGCGAGGAGATCGCTGCGCCGCCTCACGAACCAGGCCTTTTACCGCCGTGGCTTGCCAAACAAGGCGCACAGATGATTATCGCTGGTGGGATGGGACAACGAGCCCAGCAGTTGTTCGCCCAGCAGGGCATTCAGGTTGTAGTCGGCGCCCCTGCCGAAACACCGGAGAAACTGATCACGGAGTATTTCGCGGGAACACTGCAAGTCGGAGAAAACGTCTGCGATCATTGAACAGGACGCATGGCGCTTACGATTGAGCCAAAACGTTTTAAAATCTTCGCTACTGGTTGACGAAATAAGTTCATGATGTATAATTCTGTCATCTTGCCGGAATATTTTCATGGAATTGAAATATTCGTTTTTCGGTTAGCCCTAAAATAAAAGGAGGAGTAACATAATGACGGAACCAGCATTAAAAGTTGTAGAAAAAGTTGAGATTCTAACCCTGCAGGACAACTACATTGAGATGACAGCTATGGACAACAACGCTGTTGTCACCCGGGCCATGCCCTTAAAAGATGGCGAAATCAAAGCCTCCATTCTGGCGGAACACGGTTTTTCGGCGCTGGTCAAGACGACGATGGATGGCAAAACACACACGCTGCTTTTCGATTTCGGTTTTTCCGAAAACGGCGCAGCGCAGAACGTCAAAACTCTCGGCGTTGATCTAAAGGAGGTGGAGGCTGTGGCCCTTTCGCATGGACACAGTGATCACACAGGGGGTATGGCGAGAATGACGGCGTTGATGGGTAAGACAAACGTTCCTTTAGCTGTACATCCCGCAGCATTTAAGTCACCGCGCTATGTTAAATTCGGCGAAGACTTCAAAATCCATTTTCCGAAATTGACACGGGACATGGTCCAACAAGCGGGGCTTTCCGTGATCGAAACAGAAAAGCCCTACCCGATGCTAGATGACACCGTCCTTTTTCTTGGTGGAATTCCTCACGCCACGGATTTTGAAAAAGGCTGGCCCCTTCCTCATTGCCAAAAGGACGGCAAGGAAGAGTGGGATCCTATCGAAGACGACACATCCGTTGTCATGAACTTAAAGGACAAAGGGTTGGTTATCCTCTCGGGATGTGCGCATGCGGGTATTATCAATACAATTCAATACGCCGCGAAAGTCACAGGCGTGGACAAGATTCATGCCGTGATGGGCGGATTTCATCTCTCAGGCCCATTGTTTGAACCGATCATCGACCGTACAACTCAAGAGCTTCAAAAACTGAATCCGGCTTATGTGATTCCTACACACTGCACGGGTCGTAAAGCGATTATGGAGATGGAAAAACAAATGCCGCAGCAATTTATTTTAAACATGGCGGGGACAAAACTGACCTTTGCATAAAACTCGTGAACCATGATTCATGACTTGTATCTCGTTCATTGAAAGGATTTTGAATGAAAGATAAAGCGTTTCAGGATTACTATCCTGATGATCTAAGCCACTGTTATGGTTGCGGCCGTCTCAACGAACAGGGCATGAAAATCAAAAGCTATTGGGATGGAGAAGAATCCGTCTGCATCCACGAACCGAAACCATACTACACAGCGTTACCCGGTTATGCTTATGGTGGACTTATCGCATCGCTCATCGACTGTCACTCGACAGGCACAGCCGCGGCAGCCAAATATCGCACCGAAAATCGTGAAATGGATACGATGCCACCCATCCGATTTCTGACTGCCTCGTTGCACGTGAACTATCTACTTCCTACGCCTTTGAATGGACCAATTGAAGTGCGGGGCCAGGTCAAAGAAATTAAAGGACGTAAGGTCGTGATAGAGTCGCGCCTGATCGCCGGAGGCAAAGTCTGCGCGACAGGCGAGGTCGTTGCGGTCCAGGCTCCGGAGCACTTGGTGGAGGCCCTGTTGAAAAAATAGCATCTTGAAGTAAAAATACCCTGCATTGGCTTAAGTCAATGCAGGGCTTGGTTATGCTATAAAGTTTTATGAAAATGAGGTCTTATATCTTGAACAATAATGTTAAAATTTTTTATTTCAGCGCTACAGGAACCACGAAGAAAATCGTGACCGGGATCGCCGGAAGGCTTGCGGAAAGTTACGGCGGCAAAGCAGTTGTCAACATTGATTTTACATTGCCGGATGGCCGAAAGGAGCCGGCGTCTTTCACCAAACAGGATATCGTCATCGCCGGTGTTCCTGTTTATGCGGGCAGGGTTCCCAATGTATTGTTAAAATATTTAAATACCATGGAGGGAAATGGCGCCCTGGCCGTTGCCGTGGTGGTTTACGGAAACCGCCATTATGACGACGCGCTGATCGAGTGGCGCGATATTCTGGAATCAAGAGGTTTTAGAGTAATCGCCGCAGGCGCGTTTATCGGCGAACACTCCTTTTCCCAAATTCTGGGAAAGAATAGACCTGATGCACAGGATATGGCGTGTGCCACCAACTTCGCAAGGCAAATTTATCAAAAGCTTACGGTCTCTCAAAATGAACATGAAATCGTATCTGTGCCGGGGAAACAACCCTACCAGCCTTATTACCGGCCGAAAGACCAAGACGGTAACCTGGTTACCATACACAAGGTCGTTCCCAAAACCAGCATCGACTGCATCCACTGCGGCCTCTGCGTAAGCATTTGTCCCATGGGGTCCATTGACGCGGATGATGAATCCAACATAACGGGAATCTGCATTAAGTGTTGCGCCTGCATCAAAAACTGCCCGGTTGAAGCAAAGCATTTTGACGACGCCAATTACTTATGGCACAAACAGGAACTGGAGGTTGCATATTCTTCCCCTCGCAGAGAACCTAAGTTCTTTTTATAGAATAAATACATATTACATTGATTCAAATCAACACACACGATTACCGGTTGCTAGGATACTGCCCAAAAATGAAAAATAAAAAAGATTTGTATCAAGGGTTGATACGGTCTGTCGACGCATTCCGAAGATTTTATCATCACCATAGAGGAGACATTTTATGACCCAAAAAAGAAAAATCATCATCATTGGCGGATCGGCCGCCGGTCCCAAGGCGGCAGCGAAAGCCAGAAGGATTGACAACGATGCGGAAGTAATCATTATCCAGAAGGAAGCCGACCTCTCCATGGCGTCCTGCGGCTACCCGTATTATGTCGGTGGTTTTTTTAACGACCGCAATGCACTTCTTTGCACGCCCGCAGGGATCGTGCGAAATCCAATGTTTTATCTCAACGCCAAGGATATTGACGCCCGCGTCAATACCGAGGTCACAAACGTCGACACGAAAAATCATTCGGTATCTTTTAAAAATACCGTTTCAGGAGAAACCGGCACGTTGACGTACGATAAACTTGTTATCGCGACCGGCGCTGTTCCGCGTATGCCGCCGGTGCCGGGGACGGATCTTGACGGCATCACGACACTGCAATCCATGAAAGATGCCGATTTTCTGCGCACCATCCGCGACGAAGGGAAAATTAAAAAGGCGGTGGTCATCGGCGGAGGTCTGATCGGCATTGAAACCTGTGAAGCCCTGCAACTGGCAGGCATCGAAATTACCGTCATCGAACTTCTTCCCCAACTTTTGACGTTTTTGGACTGGGAATTGGCCAAGCTGGTGGAAAATCACGTCCGCAGCAAAGGCGCCAACGTCATCACTGAAAATGGCATTGCAGCCTTTCTGGGAGAAGAAGGAAAGCTGACAGCCGTCAAGCTGCAAAACGGAACGGAGCTTCCCTGCGAACTGGCTGTTGTCGCCATCGGTGTCCGACCCAACGTCAAACTGGCCAAAGAAGCCGGGTTGAAAATCGGCGACCTGGGCGGCGTTGAAGTCAACGATTACATGCAGACATCAGACCCGGATATTTACGCTGTGGGTGACTGTGTGGAAACGCTCAACCGCATCACCGGCAAGAAAGTTCACGCCCCTTACGGCGATCTGGCCAATCTTCAGGGACGCGTGGCGGGTGAAAACGCCGCTTCGACAAACTGCGTGACTTTCCCCGGAACCATTCAAACCGGCATCTGCAAGGTGTTTGATTACGGAGCGGGTTCCACAGGGCTTTCGGAAACGGTTGCCAAACGGATGGGGTATAAAGATATCATTACCGTCATCAACGCGAGTCCTGACAAGCCCGGTTTCATGGAGGGAAAGCTTTTGGTGACCAAACTCATTGCAGACCAAAAGACCGGTCGTATCCTCGGCGCGCAGTGTATCGGACCGGGCAACGTCGCCAAGCAGATCGCACAGTGGGCCATGGCCATTCAGGGGAAAATGACTGTGGAGGATCTCATCAACGCTGATCTGCCCTACGCACCGCCTTTCTCTTTGGCAATTGATCATTTTATTGCCACAGCGCACATTATGCAGAATAAAATGAAAGGAAGAATGAAAGGTATAAGCTGCAGGGAGGTTTATGATAAAATACGGACCGGAGAAAAACCATTCCTGATTGACACACGCGGGCCGGAGGAATTCGAAGAGATGCGTCTGGGTATCGGTGAAACGCTCATTCCGCTCGGCGCGATCCGTAAGCGCCTCAAAGAACTGCCGGAGGATAAGAACAAGGAGATTTTTTGCTTCTGTAAGATTTCACTGCGCGGTTACGAAGCAGCGCTGGCTTTAGAAGGTAACGGCTGGAAAAACGTCAAGGTCATGGAAGGCGGCATTATGGCCTGGCCGTATCCGAGAGAAAAATAAAAGAGCAAAAATATTCATGAATATACACACCTATTCTTATGAGGAGTTGTCCGATGGACGAAGAACAAATCAAAAAGGAGATGATCGATCTCCTTATGGAAAAATTAACGGGCGGTCTTTCCGAAAAGGTTGTTGATTACGGGACCCACCCACGAAATTACGGAAGCCTGGAGAGGCCCGATGGCTATGCCAAGATCACTGGACCCTGCGGAGATACCATGGAAGTCTTTCTGAAGATCAGAAACGATAAAATTGATGATATTGCCTACACTACGGACGGCTGCATGACATCCCACGCTGCGGGCACGGCCGCCACCATCATGGCCAAGGGCAAACCAGTTCGAGAGTGCATTAGAATCAGCCAAAGCACCATTCTGGAACATCTGGGCGGCATGCCTGAGGACTCTGAACATTGCGCACTACTGGCCGCGAAAACATTTCATAAAGCACTGCGAAGCTACGCGGTAGGAAAGAAGTGAAGCGTTTTAGCACGGCATTCAAGAAGCACCTTTTGATAAATAGTCCGATAGAACAAATGAATCATAAATGCCTCTGGAACGAGGAAAAGAAGAAAATCAATTTTCAGAACCTTAGAAATGGAGAAAGGAGGAAATGACATATGGCTGAGGAAATTAAGGCCGGATGCGCCCGCCCTACAGGCGGACCGGTTGGAGAAAAACCGGCCGCAAAGAAAGAAACTCCGCAAGAACCGATGATTAAGGAGGTGAAAAGTATGGTTACCGTCGGCAAGAAGGCGCCGGATTTCACGGCACCCGCGTATCAAAAGGGAAAATTCATCAATGTGAAACTGTCCGATTATCTGGGCAAGTGGGTTGTACTGTGCTTTTATCCCGGAGATTTTACTTTTGTCTGAGCCACTGAAATCTCCGCGGTCGCGGAGAAATATCCCGAATTTCAAAAATTAGGTGTAGAAGTTCTTTCCATGAGTGTGGACAGTGTTTTCGTTCACAAGATGTGGAACGACCATGAACTCTCCAAAATGGTCAAAGGCGGTGTTCCCTTCCCGATGCTTTCCGACGGCGGCGGTAAAGTGGGCAGCGTCTTTGGCGTTTATCTGGAAGACGCCGGCGTGGAAGCCCGAGGCCGGTTTATCATTGACCCCGACGGAATCATTCAGGGCTTTGAAGTCCTGACTCCGCCGGTCGGCAGAAACGTAATGGAGAGTATCCGGCAGATTCAGGCCTTCCAGCACGTTCGCAAAACCAAGGGTACCGAAGCGACGCCTTCCGGCTGGAAGCCCGGTAAAGCCACTCTCAAACCCGGTCCCGACCTTGTAGGCAAGGTCTGGGAAGTTTGGAAAACAAAGATGGCGTTTGATTAATTCCGATTACAAACAACCGGCGGGCGATGGCCGATCGTTCCGCCGGTAACAACGGACACACTTTCAGGAGGGATATATGCGACGAACGAAACTATTTTTTGTTGTGCTCATGATTTTCTTATTCTGCTCCAGTGCATCGTCAGAAGAGAAGAGCACATCTTCCATGCCTGGTGAGACCGCCATCGATTTCACGCTGCCTGATCAGGATGGTAAATTGTGGAAACTGAGCGACGTTCTCAAAGATTATAACGCCGTTGTGCTTGCCTTTTACCCCAAGGACGACACTGGGCTCTGAATACGCCAGTTTGTTGAGTTTCAACAAAACATCGCGAAATACGAAGCAAGAAAGATAAAAATACTCGGTCTGTCACGCGATTCGGCTGAATCACACCGGAAATTCATCGCAAAACACGCCTTGAATAACGTGACGCTGCTGGTCGATGAAAAAGGCAAAATCGCCAAACTCTACGACGCGGACCACTGGCTTTTGCCTCTGTCCAAACGCGTTTATCTGATCGTCGATCCGAAGATGAATATCATCTATAGAAAGGACATGGGTTTTGCGCTGCTTCCGGACCAGACGCAGACGCTTCTCGGTGAAATCGATGGTAAAATACGTTAGCGGTTTGTCACATTCAGAATGCGTATCGATAGGAATAATTAAAGTAGCGCTTTCACAAATAGAAATGATATACTTTACCAAAATAAGTGGCCAGGATGTTATGGTTCAGGTTTAAGATCAACGGACATAAAAAGGAGGACACAACATGAAAAATAATATTTTACACAGACTCCTTCTACTTCTTATAGTGATTCTCTTAATGCCCGCAAGCTTACAGGCTCGGGATATCGCCCCGATCGTCTCCACTGACTGGCTTTCAGCCAACCTAAAAAATCCTAAACTCATCATTCTTGATGTCCGCCGCGTCGAAGATTATCGCGAAGGACATATTCCCGGCGCACTGAGCGCCTTCTATGGTGCCTGGGCCTATATGAAAGACGGCTTGTTCGGTTCGCTTCCGGAAAAAGATGATATTGATGATACGATCGGTTACATGGGCATTGATTTTGACAACTGGGTGGTAGTTATGGGCTGCATGGATACACCGCGACTCAGCTATCAAAGCGCCCGCGTCGCCTGCACACTGCAATATGCCGGCATTGAAAACGTTGCCCTGCTTGACGGCGGCATCAATAAATGGATAGCGGAGAAAAAACCTCTGTCCAAAAATATTGAATCGCGCAAGGCAAAAATATTCCAGGGCAAATACACGGGTGAAGTATTTGCAGACAAAAATTATGTGAAGGAAAGACTGGGCAAACTAACCATCCTGGACGTCCGCGAACGCGAATTCTTTTCCGGCGAGAAAAAGATGGATTGCGTTCCCATGAGGGGACATATCCCCGGCGCGTTTAATATGCCGACGTCCTGCGCCTTCAATGAAAATAAAACCTTCAAAACTAAAGAGGAACTGACCGCCATCGTCGAAGCAGCCGCCGGGAAAGACCGCTCTGCTGCGATTGTGACCTATTGCGATATGGGACAATGCTGTCCGATTTGGTCGTATCTGATGAGACAGGTCCTAGGTTACACAAATGTAAAACTCTATATCGGTTCAATGCAGGAATGGATGCAAGATCCCGATGCGCCGGTTACCACAAACAACAAAACGCCCGAACTCCAAAAAAGCGGGACTCATTGAAGCTGTGGAGGTTTCATCTCCCTACAATTAACAAAACCCGATTGTCATTGTCCAATCGGGTTTTTGGTGTCATTTTCATTTCGCTCTTTTTCTACTCTCGAACAGTTTGTAAAAAAACAATATGGAGGCGCCCAATGTATTCACTGCAATTCAGCAAAAAAATCTGCGCAACCTGTCCCTCGTCCGATTGTCTTCTGAAATGCCAGTATATGTCTTTTAACGGGCATAAGGATGCGCACTCGGAAATGATGAAGGTGATCAATGGAAGGGATTCTCGCGTGTTGTCCGAATGCGTCACTTGCTACGCCTGTGAGGAATACTGCACGCGGGGCAATCATCCCTTCTATCTCATCTCGGAGAAGCGCGAAGAAAAAGGCCTGTTTACCGCGCCGCGCCCCATCACCAACCAGTGGAAAAACATGACCGCGATGCAGGGCAAATATCTCACAGGCGACGTAAAAGATAAGGCGCTTTCCTGCTGCTACATTCCCGACCTAGGACCGTTGGGCACCGGAGAAATTTTCAAGGATGTCGCCTCTGCCGGCGTTTTCGGCGCGGAATTCATGTGCCCCGCTGTTCATACGCACTTTGCCCGCATGTCGGTGATCAAAGAACGGCTGCCTGCTGTCATTGAGAATTACCGAAAGCTAGGCGTCAAGGAAGTGATCTGCCTGCACGATGAGTGCTACGGCACGCTCACCTCTATTGCGTCCGCCTACGGTATGAAGGTGCCCTTCAAGCCCGTTTATTATATGGATTTTCTCCTAGAAAGGATGAAGCAGCTCAAAGACAAGATCAAGCCACTCAACATCACCGTCGCTTACCAGCGTCCCTGTTCCAATCGCCTAATTCCCGATAAGCTGCCGCTGGTGAAAAAAATCTTCAAACTCATCGGCGTCAAAGCCCCCAAAAGACTCTACCAGGATGAAAACGCATTGTGCTGCGGGGAAATCCTCCGCTCCGTATCCGGCTACAAGCTGGCGGATGACGTGCAGAAACGCAATATAGACGACATGCTGAAAGCGTGCGCCGAATACTGCGTCTTCAATTGCCCGGCCTGCCAGTCTTCTCTGTCGGAAAAAATTGCCAAGCGCGGTTTAAAGCCGGTGCATATCATCGACCTGTGCAAAATGGCCATCGGTGAAAAAGAAAGGGAGGCTGCCTCATGAGTGATATTCTGAAATCTCTGATCGAAATTGTTGGTGAGAAAGGTGTGTCTAACGCACCCGAAGAGCTCTGGTTTTATTCGCGTGATCCCGGCGTGCTCGCGCCACACAAGCCCGACTACGTGGTTGCGCCGAAAACGACCGAAGAAGTCCAGAAAATTGTTCAACTGGCCTGTCGCGAAAACATTCCCGTTGTCCCGATGGGAAACGGCATGTCCCTGGCCGGTCTGGTAATTCCACTTAAGGGCGGCATCGTTCTGGACATGAAACGGATGAATAAAATCCTGGAAGTGAACCCTATGGCCCGCTATGTGGTTGTGGAAGGCGGAACGTCCCAGGGCGTGCTCAAGGCGTATCTGCAGAAAAACCATCCGACGCTGAGACACAGCATTCCCGACGCCCCGTCCACCACCACCATCGCCGCCAACGTATCCCTGCATGGCCAGGGAAGGCTCACCAATCAGTACGGCTTCAATTCCGATATGGTCACGGGGCTGGAAGTGGTCCTGCCCACGGGTGAGATCTGCCGGATCGGCTCACCGTCCATCGGCCCTTACTGGATTTCCAAGGGGCCAACGCTGCCAGATCTGTCAGGGCTATTCCTTGGATGGCTTGGTTGCACGGGCATCATCACCAAGGTCGGACTCAAGCTTTATCCCAATAAAATAATCCGTGACGCCGAATTGTTCGTCACGGACCGCGTGGATTTGATTCCACACATCCTTTATAAGCTTACCCATCTGGAAATGCTTGAAGATATCAATGTCTGGTTCCAGCCCAAGCCGCTTATGTTTCTGGGCAACTACCACATCACGATTTTCTTCACCGGCGACACGGAAGAAGAAGTCGAATTCAAAAGGAAGATGGTCTGGGACTGCCTCCAGGAATACATGGATTCCAAAGACGGCGGTTTTATGTCGATTCAGTACATGAAGCCTATGCTCTTGGAAATGCCGGGCCGTAACATCGCCGATTTCGCCGACGTGCCCAAAGGCGGCGGGTTTGAATATTCAGGGCCCATCGCGCCGATTGAACACTTTCCGCAATACGCGGCCAAAGTGGTCGAACTGGCCGCCAAATACAATGTCCTGTATGCTAGTACGGCCAGGCTCATTTCCGGCGGACACTGCATGATGTACAGTATTTCTTTTGCCTTTAACCGTAACGACTCGGCGATGATGGAGCGTGTGGAGCAAGCGCTTACCGAAGCGACAGCCTTTGCTCTAGATATGGGCGGCATTCCCTGGAAACCCAATTTCAAGGAGCAGAAGATGACGCTCGAAAGAATGGAGCCTAACGCTCGCAAACTCCTTTTGATGATCAAGAAAAACCTCGATCCGCAGGGCATCATGAACCCCGGCAACTGGGAGGTGAACCCATGACTTACATCCGACACATCGAGCATGAAAATATTGTCCATCGCTGTTTCCGTTGTGGCTACTGCAAGTTCCCGGCTGACTACAGCGACTTCAACTGCCCTTCCTACAAGGCCTTCGGCTGGGACACTTACTCGCCGGGCGGACGGATGTGGCTGACCCGGGCCTGGCTGGCAGGTGAAATCGAAACCAGTGAGCGCTTTGCTGAAATTATGTTTTCCTGCGTGGGCTGCGATAACTGCAAAAATCAGTGCGTCTTCCCCAAGTTTAAAGATTTTCTGCCGGAGATTTTCCAGGAAGCCAGGGCTGAACTGGTCAATGAAGGCCGCGTCCCTCCGGGAGTCAGAGACTACTTTAAGGCTATTGCAGTCAGCGGCAATCCCTACAAGCTGCCTCAGTCCGAAAGGGGAAAGTGGGCTGAAGGCACGGGTCTTCAACCTTATACGAATCAGGAATACCTGTTTTATGTAGGCTGCGTCGGCTCTTACGACGAGGTCGGACAAAAAATGGCGAAGAGCGTGGGAAAATTGCTGGCTCAATCCGGCCTATCCGTCGGCATTTTAGGCAATGAAGAAACCTGTGACGGCAACGAAATCCGTGCCATGGGAGAGATGGGATTGTTTGCGCAACTCGCTCAGGCCAATATTGAAAAGTTTAAGGCAAAGGGCGCTAAAAAAATCATCACGCTTGATCCTCACGCGCTTCATGTCTTCAAAAAAGATTATCCGGCACGCGGCGGGAAATTTAAAGTCTTGCATTATACCGAAGTGCTGGCCGAACTGATCAAAAAGAAAAAAATAAAACTGAAGCCCCATCCGGTAAAAATCACTTACCATGATCCCTGCTACCTGGGCCGGCATCAGCAGATCTACAAAGCGCCGCGGGAAATCCTCGCGGCCATTCCCAAAGCCGAACTCGTTGAGATGCGCCGCCAGGGGCCGGACGCCTTTTGCTGTGGTGGAGGCGGCGGCAATTTCTTCACGGACATTCTGGGAACTACTGAAGACAGCGCCTCGCGTGTGCGCGTCCGCGAAGCAGTCGACACCGGCGCGCAGATCATCGCTGTGGCTTGCCCCAACTGCGCCAAGATGCTTTCCGACGCGGTCAAAATGGAAAACCTGGATGACCGGTTGGAAGTGACGGGCATTGCCGAAATTCTCGCTAAAGCGAAAAAATAAAACAGGAAGAAACGAAATGAACAAAGAAGCAATGCTGGAAGATGTCTATAACAAGGCAAAGGCCTACGAACTCAAAGGCGGCAATTGCGCGCAATGCTCTCTTACCGCCATTTTCGAAGTGCTGGGTGTGGATGATGAAAATGTCATCCGGGCCGCTACGGGATTTGCTGATGGCGTAGGCCTTTCCGGTGACGGCCATTGTGGCGCTTTATCCGGAGGCACCATTGCCATCAGCTATTTTTTCGGCCGGAAAAAAGAAGATCTCGGGAAAATGGGTAAGCAGATCAAAGCGCTTCTTCTGGCAAAAATACTTCATGAACAATTTATTGAAGAATTTTCTACCTGCCGGTGTCATGATATCCAAATCAAACAATTTGGCCGCTTTTTCAATCTCTATAAAATGGAAGATATGAAGGCGGCGGTATGCGCGGGCATGCCCGAAAAATGCTCAACATTGGTGGGAAAGACGGCGCGCATGGCCCTGAAAATTATTCTCGACGAGCAGGAAGCAAGAAAAGCAAAACAAGTTGAACTGCCTGTATTATAATTAACTTTTACGGCTTGCCGCCCGGATTTGCCTGTTTACTCAAAATGCGACTGCCTTTCAATCAGCCTGAATACCTTTTCGTTCAGAAACTTTCAGGCATCGTGTTGCTATCGGATAAATCAGTTACAGGTTTTTCAGCGGCCTCATTCTTTTCACCATCTTTATCTTCTTCATGAATGACTTCATCATACTCTTCAATGACAATACCGCGACGCACCATGATTTGATAGATTCTTTCTGCACGGTTAGCCGCATATCGGGAACGACCGTTGGGACGAAAACGCCTTGGATTGGGCAGTGCGGCGGCCAGTGTTGCGGCCTCGCGCGCGCTCAAATCCCGGGCGGATTTTCCATAATATTGAAGAGCGGCTGTCCTAACGCCGAATAATCCGTCTCCCCATTCGGCAACATTCAAGTAGAGTTCCATGATTCTTCTCTTGCTCAGTTGCCGCTCAATACGCGAGGTCAGGATGGCTTCCTTAACTTTGCGAATCGGATTCTTGGCCGGTGTCAGATATAAATTTTTCGCCAGTTGCTGGGATATGGTGCTGCCGCCAACTTTAAACTTCTTCTTCTTAATGTCTTTTTCCAGCGCCTTCTGCATTGCCTCAAAATCAAAGCCTTCGTGAGACCAGAATTTATCATCTTCCGCAATAATAACCGCTTTCATAACATATGGCGATATTTGTGAAAGAGGCACCCAGGATGCTGAAATTTTTTTCTTGATGCCCTTTGCCTGCCAGGTATCTTCCCGATACTCCATAAAAGCGGTTTTACCGGGACGATTCTTCTGTAGCTTGGAAATATTCGGATAAAAAAAATAACGTCCGATATCAATCACAAAAAAAGCGAAAAGGGCAAGAACGCTCCATAAAATAATTTTTTTCCAGTTGCGCATCAATCTGTTCTTCCTTTTTTCAGTTGTCGCTTCCTATACCTCATTAAAAAAGAATGCAAAATATATTTGACAGGCCATGATTTTTTTAGTAAGCAGACGCATACGAAGTTGGCGGAACGTTGTATGAGATTAACCTTCGTTTTCTGTGTGCAGTAAATTATCCTTGATAAATCTACACTTGGCGGCATTGAGCTGCAATCTGTGCACCGTTAACAAAATGGGACCCCCCCGCAAAAAAGGAGGACTTCATGATGAAACGGCAGATTTTAGTAGCAACGGGTTTATTTGTTCTTTTTTTGTTGTTTTGTTTCAACACGGGCGCTTATGCGGGCCAGTATAAAGTAAAAAAGGGTGAAAACCTTTCCACCATCTCCAAACATCTCGGCGTCAGCGTGGCTGAAATTAAAAAGGCCAACCATCTTAAAGGAAACAATCTGAAGCCTGGACAGATTTTATACGTCAAACAAAAGCGTTCGGCTTCTCCTGTTTTCGTAAAATCAAAATCTCGACCCACTTCTTCTATTTACACAGTAAAAAAAGGTGACACCCTCAAAACTATTTCAAGAAAAACAGGCATTCCCTCAAAACAAATTGCCGCATTGAACAATGTTAATTCGAAAAACCTGCGCATTGGCCGCAAGCTTATTCTGTCAAAACCAAACCTTACTGAATCCTCTCCAACTGATGCTGATAATGAAGAGGATGATTTATTAGACGAAGAAGAGGATGTCGCATCGCCTGATACATCCGGTGAAATCGCCTGTGAAGAAAAAGCAAGTGAAGAGCTTTTAGGCAAGTGGGGCAGCGCAGACGAAAGGAAGTTATTTATTAAAGTCGCAACCGGTTTCCTGGGTGCTCCCTACCGATTTGGCGGCGCCACCGTCAAAGGGATTGATTGTTCGGCCTTTGTCCGTAAAATGTATGAATTTTTCGACATACACCTTCCGCGTACCGCCCGTGAACAATCCTTTGTCGGTGTTCGTATTGACCGCAATGACCTCGTTGAAGGCGATCTGGTTTTTTTCCGGACCAAAAGACCGATCGGTCACGTCGGCATCTACATCGGCAACAATGAGTTTGTTCATGCTTCCTATAAATCAAAGTCGGTCCGCATTGACAGTCTGGATCAACCCTATTTTCAAAAAAGATTTCAACGCGCAGTTCGCGTCAAAGGTCTGAATGAAAACAAAGGCACTTGATCTTACGCCATTCCTCGAAACATATCTTTAAAAGAAGAGGCTTGAACGCCTCTTTTTTTATTTGTACAAGTTTTTTTGCCGGTTGATTATCCCCTGAGTTTATTATAAGAACACAACCTTACCGGCTCGTTCATTTACATGAATAAGTGACGAATAACTTGACCAAGATAGTACCAAAAGACGAGCGGGATTTTAAAGATTATTCAGCTACATCAAGGAAGAATAAATGGGAAAGAACATCGTTGAAAAAATTCTCGCCGGACACTTGATTTCCGGAACTTTTACGCCCGGCAAGGAAATCGGGATCCGCATTGATCAAACCCTTACCCAGGATGCAACAGGCACCATGGCCTATTTACAGTTTGAAGCCATGAATGTCCCAAAGGTTAAAACGGAGCTATCCGTCAGTTATATCGATCATAACACGATTCAGATTGGCTTTGAAAATGCGGACGATCATCTTTATCTGCAAAGCATCGCGCAGAAATTCGGCGTAATGCTTTCGCGCGCCGGCAACGGAATCTGCCATCAGGTGCATCTGGAGCGGTTCGGACGCCCGGGTAAAACACTGATTGGATCGGACAGTCATACGCCCACTTGCGGCGCACTGGGCATGATCGCCATTGGTGCGGGCGGTCTGGACGTGGCGCTGGCGATGGCCGGCGAACCCTTTTACCTCACCTGCCCTTCCGTCATTAAAATCAATCTCAATGGCAATCTGAAACCCTGGGTTTCCGCCAAGGATGTGATCCTCAAAGTGTTGGAAATTTTCACAACAAAAGGGAATGTCGGGACCGTTTTCGAATACAGCGGAGAAGGCATCGCATCGCTCAGTGTTCCGGAACGCGCCACCATCACCAACATGGGCGCAGAGTGCGGTGTGACCACGTCAGTTTTCCCCAGTGACGGCCTCACAAGGCTATTTCTCCGATCACAACAAAGAGAAGCGGATTTTGCTGAATTAATCGCCGATAAAGACGCGGCTTACGCAAAAATAGTGAATATTGATTTATCTCAATTGGAACCCCTGACGGCCAAACCGCATAGCCCGGATCATATCGCCACCGTGCGCAGCATGAAGGGCATCCCGGTCAATCAGGTCTGCCTGGGCAGCTGCACCAATTCTTCCTATAAGGATTTAGCAACGGTGGCCAAAATCCTCAAAGGTAAAGTGGCACATCCCGATGTCAGTTTTATTTTAGCGCCAGGCTCACGCCAGGTTCTTGATAATCTCGCCCGAGACGGCTACCTTACCAGCCTCATCGCATCCGGCGCACGGTTGATGGAAAACGCCTGCGGTTTTTGCATCGGCAACAGCCAGAGCCCGAAATCCGGCGCTGTCTCCCTGCGCACATCGAACCGTAATTTTTTGGGACGATCAGGAACCATGGATGCCGATATTTATCTGGTCAGTCCCGAAACGGCTGCGGCGGCGGTTATTACCGGTCGCTTCACGGACCCAAGGGATTTGCCGATGGAGTATCCCCGGATCGAAATGCCTTTGAGCTTAATCGTTGACGACAATATGATTCTCCGCCCGGACAACACGCAAAGCAACATCGAAATTTATCGCGGCCCGAATATCGGTGCTCCGCCCGTAAATTCAGCCCTTCCCGATACTCTTTCCGGGCAGGCCACAATTAAAGTCGGTGATAAAATCACAACAGATCATATCATTCCCGCGGGAGCGCGGATGAAATATCGTTCGAACATCCCCAAATATGCAGAATTCGTTTTTGAAAATGTCGATGCCTCTTTTGCCAAACGCGCCATAAAACTGAAAGAAGCGGGAAAGCACAACATCATTGTGGCCGGCCAGTCCTATGGTCAGGGATCGTCGCGTGAGCATGCCGCCATCTGCCCCATGTATCTGGGTGTGCGGGCAGTTATCGCCAAATCGCTGGAAAGAATCCACGCCGCCAATCTGATCAACTTCGGTATCCTGCCTCTGACATTCGTTAAGGAAAGCGACTATGACACCATCACGCAAGGAGATGATCTGGAAATTGCCGAAGTCAGAAACGCTATTACGGAAGGCAAGAACCTGTTCGTACAAGACAAAAACAGAGGTACGACATTTGAGGTAAGCTGTTCTTTGTCATCAAGACAAAAACAAATCATCTTGGCCGGCGGCGCGCTCAACGTCCGCAGCCATCAATAAAATAGGCAGGGAGTAACTTTTTTACATGACAAAAAAAATTAAAGTAAAAACAACCCTCGTCGAAATGGACGGCGATGAAATGACCCGCATTATGTGGCAGATGGTAAAAGACAAACTGCTTTTGCCCTATCTGGATATGGATATCGACTACTTTGATCTTCACGTCAAACACCGTGACGATACGGATGATCAGGTCACCTTTGACGCCGCCCGCGCCATTATGAAATACGGCGTCGGAATTAAATGCGCCACGATTACGCCCAATGAAGACCGCGTCAAAGAATACAACTTAAAAAAAGCATGGAAAAGCCCCAACGGCACGATCCGCGCTATGTTGGACGGCACGGTTTTTCGAAAACCCATTCTCGTCAATAATATTAAACCGGGTGTTTCTTCCTGGAAAAAACCGATTACCATCGGCCGTCACGCTTATGGCGATGTCTATGACAATTTTGAATTAAATATTCCCCGGGCGGGAAAATTGGAAGTCGTGTTCACCCCGGCTAATGGCGATAAAACGCAAACAACGTTCGTGAAAGATTTCCCGTCGGCGGGCATTGTGCAAATCAACCATAACCTGGAGCAATCGATTTTGAGTTTTGCTCGGGCGTGCTTTACCTACGCACTTGCCGAGAAAATTGACGTGTGGTTTTCCACGAAGGATACCATTTCCAAAATATACGACGCGGGTTTCCGTGATATTTTTGACCGGGAATTTGCAAACAACTGGAAAGATCAATTTGCAAAGGCCGGAATTGAATACTTCTTCACATTGATCGATGACGCGGTCGCGCGCATTATGAGAACGGAGGGCGGCATTTTATGGGCGCTCAAAAATTATGATGGCGACGTGATGTCGGATATGATTGCTTCCGCAAGCGGCTCACTCGCCATGATGACATCGGTGCTGGTTTCTCCCAATGGCTGGTTTGAATATGAAGCTGCGCACGGCACAGTGCAAAAACATTACTACAAACATTTAAAAGGCGAGGAAACCTCCAGCAACTCTATGGCGCTCATTTTTGCCTGGACCGGCGGGCTGCGTAAACGAGGGGAGCTGGACGGCACGCCGGATGTTGTCAAATTTGCCGCTCAGGTTGAAGAAGCGGCATTGGAAACAGTTGAGGGCGGCATCATGACCGGTGATTTGCTGCTTTTAGCCGAAAAGAAACCCTACAATAAAAAAGTCAACACCGAAGGTTTTATCGACGCGATTGCGGAAACATTGAAGAAAAAGCTCCATGGTTAACTTGCTACCTAATCTGCTGGATTTCACACTGGAGGAAATGGAAGCATTCATCGCTTCTTCCGGCAAGGAAAAGTTTCGCGCCCGCCAGATCATGAAATGGCTGCATCAATCGGGCAGCACTTCCTTTGATGCCATGACGACCCTCTCCCGCAATTTCCGAGAAACGCTCTCGGCAACTGCCCGCATCCGGAGACCGGAAATCGTCAAAATCCAAAAATCACAGGACGGCACGCAAAAGGCGCTTCTGAGGCTGGAAGACGGCCTCTTCATCGAAAGCGTCCTCATTCCCGGGAAAAGCCATTGGACCATTTGCATTTCCACACAGGCAGGCTGTGCAATGGACTGCAAATTTTGCCTGACCGCACGACAGGGTTTCAAACGCAATTTAACACCGGCGGAAATCGTCGGGCAACTGATTGCCCTGAAGCACGAAACGCCGGAAGGTGCCGCCATCAACAATATTGTGATGATGGGCATGGGTGAACCTCTGGCGAATTACGCCAACACTCTGAAGTCGATCCAAATCCTCACCTGCGATTTCGGCCTGGGGATGTCCAACCGCAGAATTACGGTTTCCACCTGCGGGCTTGCACCGCAAATCGTCCAACTGGGTAACGACATCTGCATCAATCTGGCCGTATCCCTAAACGCGCCAGATGATGAAACCCGCAACCGGCTCATGCCGATTAATAAAAAGTATCCGCTACAAGCACTGCTGGATGCCTGTAAAAAATATCCCATGCCGGGACGGCGTCTGCTGACTTTTGAATATATCCTGATTGACGGCGTTAATTCATCACGGGCGGATGCGGAAAAGCTGGCCCGGCTGCTGAAAAATCAACGCTGTAAATTGAACCTAATTGTTTTTAACGAATACCCCGGAGCTGCATTTAAATCGCCATCTTTAAAGGACGTGGAAGCCTTTCAGCAGATTCTATTGGACAGACACTTCACCACCATGCTTCGCAAAAGCAAAGGCAGTGATATTCTTGCCGCCTGCGGTCAGTTGAGCGGTGCTTTCGGAATCTGATGTTCTGTTTGTTTTTGTTTTATATCAAGGATAAAAAATAATAGAATTCGATTCTAAACCGGGACACCTTTACAGCACGGAGGCATGCCATCAGTGATCCTCTTGCCGTGATCAGACCACTCCCGTCATCCCCAAAAGGGCAAGGAGTGAGATCAGGGGTGTTGACCTCTTGTGACAACAGTAATTCTTTCCCACTGTGCCCTGAAAACGACCCTTGGCGAACTCCAGCCCCTTGAAGTTAAAGAGGAAATTACCGTTCTCATGGATTAGGTTAATAATTCTCCTGACGATCCTCGATTCCTGCGGCTCGATTTCATCCGCAACCATCAGCGGGACCAGACCAAGGTCTAGATAAGGCAGGCCTTCCTTTTTGAATATTTCCATGGCGTGGTTCATAATGACGTACCACAGCCCCTGTTTGAAGGAGGGGCAGGATCGGGAGATGTTGGGGACATAGCTGACGATTCGTTTTCCCTCATAGATCGGGTCGAAAAAAATGAACCCGACGGCCTCGCCATTCATGTAGGCGAAGAAATGTCGGGAGTTTTCCTTGTAATCAGTCTTCAGGGGTCTGATCAGAAAACGAATTTCCTGACGACTGCACGCCCTCGTCTTGATCCAGCTTCTGGAGATCTCGTCGGCACGATCATCCTTCTGGTTCTCCCTGACCTCGACACCCATGGCCGCGGCCTGGTTGATGGCCGTGCGGATCACCTGTTTCTTGCCGCCCTTGATATTCCATTTCTGCAGATCTATCCGGATTTCCGAACCGAACTGAGTCCCGTAATATCCGTATTTCCGGTGCAGGATGTCAACAACCGGCTTGCTCACCTGCATGAACTGACCGGACGGATGACGTTTCAGAAACTCGTCAATGATGAGTTCGAAGTGAATCGGGTCGCAGACCGGATCGGCCAGTGCGATCTTGACTCCCCACTTCTTCATAAAGGCAATATAACCGATGCCGGGCAGGTCGAAATACTCCATCCCGGGCTGCATGGTCGAGAAGGATTGGGAATGAGAACCGTATTCCTTCAGATAGCCAATCCGCTCCGCATGGGAAAAATCCCTTCGCTCCGCCATCACACCCGAATGCAACAATAGTACCTTCTCCAATATCCTCACCTTGAAAGAAATCCCTGACCTAAACGATCAGCCGGCCTAGCGTCAGGCAGGCTTTTGACCAAGGACAGACCAGTAACAATTAATGATGCCCAGCTTGTAATGTTTTTTCTCCTGGATCACCAGACCGAGTTGTTCCATATGTTCCGGATAGTTATAGATGTTATGAACGGCGTTCCTGGCAGTCAACCAGAAGAAAAGGACGGCGCCGTACCAGTAAAGGACCTTGAAACCCCGAGAGACGATGTTGCCTGAGGGATAGGAGAAATCACCCACGACGATCTTTGCCCCCGGCTTTCCCAGTTTGACAAGCTGCTCCAGGACCTTGACCATCATTTCTCGATCAAAGACGTTGAGAAAGAAATTGGCCACCACCATATCGTACTTTTGAAACTCGTTGAATTCCATGATATCCGAATGGACCTGGCGGATCTTCAATTTCGCGTTGCTCTGCTTCAGGTTTTGCCGGAATTGTTTGAGCATCGTCTCCGAAAGGTCAACGACCGTCACGTTGGCGCCGATTTCAGCCGCACGCATGGCGTCCAGTCCATGCCCTACGCCGGCAAACAGGATTCGATCACCCTTCTTGATTTTGTCCGTGTTAATCATGGCAACTTTGCAGTGGTGAATGGAACGGCCGCTGTACAAATTACTCAGGAAATCGTAAGCGGGGCCTACAAACCGGTATTTATCCTTAATCTTTGCCTTTTTATTTTCAGAAACTTTGCCTTTGGTAGCATTCTTCATTCAAGTCACCATTCCGGACCCTCGATCCTTCGATCCAAGGGGTATGCAAATGATAGTTTGAGTAGCATCACAGAAAATGTTATCGACTAATGACGCGGCAGCACAGAAATCCAAAGCCTGCACGTCAGCATCCTCAATACCTAATTTCCTGTAAAAATATAGTCCTCTGACCAATAGGCAATTACCTTAGGAAGAGCGGCTTGTAAATACCTCTTTCAGGGTATTTATTCGCTCGGCACAGCTAGCAGATCCAGACAATTCCTGCCGACAACATAACGAATATTGACGAATACTTGATAAAAATAGCCGGAATAGTATTGGAAATGAATATTTGCAGGCAGAAAAAGGGGTTAGAATTTCTTCTAACCCCTTGTATTTATTTTGGTAGCGGGGGATGGATTTGAACCATCGACCTTTGGTTTATGAGCTTAATTAAAAGTATAGAACAACATAAAAACGAGTTTATTTATCTATCTATAATATTATAGGGATTTTTGTTATTGTAAGCAATAGTGAACCCCTGAATATCGGCGCCGGTATTGAAATATCCATTCGGAACCTGACGGAACGAATCGTGGGACGGACCGGATCTTAACGGGAAAGATTCCCTGGGATGCCAACAAGCCGGACGGCCAACACAGAAGAATGATGGACGCCACCAGAGCCAGGCATGAATTCGGCTTCCAGGCGAAGACGGCGCAAATAAATTGTCCATTACCTCCGACAGTGAAATATTTTGCAGTCGGTCAAAATAAAGCAACAGAGACGCCTGCCACCACGGCGATGTTCATCAGTATCTGGGTTATATCTTTAACTTCCCTCATCCAGGCGATCCGGTCGGCTTTTTCAGGAACAACGATCGTATCACCGGGTTCAATTTGTCTGATCTCTCCGTCATGCGCTGTCATTTCCCACCTTGAGCGCGAAGAGCTCCAACCTATGAAGTTCTTGGAAATTTTCCGTGCGCTGCCGTCAACCTTCATCACAAACACATTATCCATATCGGCATAGTGCGAGTATCCACCGGTGACATCGATATAATCCTGGTAGTCCATCCTATCGGAATACAGGTGGCTTCCCTGCGTCATGACAGATCCGACCACGTTAATCACACTATTCTTTTCCGGGATGTTCAGTGTATCACCATCCTCCAATTCAAAGTCATATTCCGTGCCCTTCATTGCTTTTGCATCAGCCAGATAAATAGTCATTCGGCCAGTAGCCTTCACTTTTCTTAAGTTCTCTACAAATTTTTGTCTTTGTTCCAGCTCAATCTTCTTAGCCGATATTTCTTCCTGTGATACGGCTGTCGATAACTGTAATGTCCCTGCGGAGAGCAATTCTTTTTCCATCCTATCGGTCATTTCCTCTATACCTTTTTGCTGCATTTGCCTTACTCGCTCGCGAGTAAAATACGCTCCCCGTAGATATGCATATGGCGTGTAACCGCCTGCCCTCTCGATCAGATCCGATAACTTTTCACCTTTCTTGATGGGATATCTGCCGGCAAACATAATTTGGCCGGAAAGGTTGACGAATTTCACATTATGGTAATCGGAAATTCGTTTTACCAGTAGTCTGTCATTTGGCGCAAGGCTTAGGTTGTGGCTTGCATCGCCTTCCAGTGCCTTACGTAAATTGATATTTTTATGCGCCACTTCCCCCATTTTCCCTTGAACAATTTCAATGGAACTGATTTCAGCTTCGTCAAGATATGCGGAAGGCAAAACGTTGCCTGCTTTGAAAATCAGGTCGCGCACTGTCATGCTTCCAGTCAATTTATATGTTCCGGGATTGGTCACATCCCCTGCGATAAAAACGTTTTTCTTCGGGTTTTTTTCCCGTATGGAGTGGATAATAATTTGATCCCTGTCCTGTAAAAGGAGATTATCTCTCGGGTCGTCCACCATTGCTCGGGCTACATTGAAGTAAGTTGTTCTAAATTCATTTTTTGCATACTGACGAATGATTTCGCCGTTTTCTTCGGAGGCATTGCTGGTCAAACCGCCGGCATTTAAGATCGCATCTTTGACCTTCATATTGCCGTTCAGATCAATGCGACGTATCACCTGCATTTTTTTCCCCATGATTTTAAGTCTTGCCGCCAAATCCACTTGGCCCATTTTTTCCAACTCGATTTGCAGGTAGTTCAAGGCGCCGGGAGAGGGTCTCTTCTCTGCTGCTATTTCATCTTCAATTTCCGTAATATTTGCGGCAAGCAGATACAAACGAACGTCTTTATTCAACTCCTCTTTAATTGATCTAAGCTCTGCCAGTATTTCCTTACCACGAGTACTGTCCTCTTTATCCTCTTTATTCGTTTTAGTGCCGTCTTGGCTTATAGTTGTGGAAATGCCTCGGATCTCGCCTTCCACCGTTACAAAAGGTTCATCCTTGAATAGTGCCTTGTGAAATATGAAAATTTGATCCTTAGGCGTTAATTCATAGTTATATGCGGTATCGTTTTGTAGGATGAGTTTACCCAAATTAAAAGGAATCAGAACTATTTCCCCGCTGGGTGGGCTTTCTCTTTTTATAAGAGCATAATCAAAGTAAGTTTCATTCTTAAGATCCTCAGGTTGACTTATTAAATCTTTTATCTTCATGCCTGATGTCAAAGCATACTTACCCGGGCGCTTGACGTTACCATTCAGATAAACGGCGTTTTCATTGAACTCCACGATCGGGAAAACCTTGACCAGATCCGCGTCCTGGATTACGAAATGCTTGACCTTATCGAGGGTCTTATCGTTGATATCTATTACAATTTGTTTTTCGTTTTTGACAATTCTCTCCACCTGCATCTGTTGCGTATAAGCGCTGGGGATAATGCCGCCCGCCAGATCGAAAAGGTGCTGCAAATCAAATTTGTCTTTAAGTTCGTAGATAGCGGGACGTTTCACGTTGCCGGCAATTCCAACCAGAGGGCCCGTGACAGGCACAAAGACTACATCGCCAGACTGTAAAACAATATCCCGCGACTTATCACCTTTTAAAAAGAGATCATAGAGATCGAATTGGATGACAATATTATTTTTTCGGCGCAGCTCAATGCGACGCATGGAGCCAATTGCCGACGGACCTCGCGCCATCATCAGAGCGTCCGTTATGGTGGCCAGCGCGCCTATGGTATAGGCACCCGGTCTCCTGACATCGCCGAGAACAAATATCGGAATGGTTCTTGTGGAGCCCATAGCAATATCAATGTTGGTCCCCACGATTTGCCCGGTTTTTGAGATCAAATGTTTCGACATCTGATCAAAAGTCATACCCGCAACTTGAACTGGACCAATCTCGGGGATGGTGATTTTTCCATCCCGATCTACAGTCAGTGAAAGCTTGTTGTTCATACGCCCCCACAAGAGAATATTGACTTGGTCACCAGGTCCAATCACGTAATGAAGGGGAACGGGAATATCTTTGCGTTCCGTTAAAACTTTAACATCTGTTTCCTGGAAAAAATCATAACCAAAAGGCTTGAGATCAGCGGATATATCCTGATATTGACTAACTTGCCGCGTCCGGTTGAAAAGGGATATTTCTTTCGGCTCCTCAACCGTTGTTCGATTTTCAATCTTTTCAGCTTCTGCAGGTGCATTTTGCGTTTTATCTGCCCTACCTGTTGCCTCATTTTCCTGCCTTTCAAGTGCTTCTTTGCCCTTTTGGATTTCTTCCGGGGTCAGTTGGATGCCTGCTTTTTGCAATTCCGAT
This sequence comes from uncultured Smithella sp., assembly GCA_964581635.1. GTDB lineage: Bacteria > Desulfobacterota > Syntrophia > Syntrophales > Smithellaceae > UBA8904. Next base: position 3,423 of record CAZOPH010000013.1, on the reverse strand, counting down.
TGGATGGCTTGTTGATCCTTTAGACTCAGTGAAGATATGCTTTTTGTCTGCGCCAAGCAATTACCAGAATTTACCACGGTCATGTCCATGAGGTGGCCTACAATAAAAAAAACAAGCAAGCTCAATAAAATTAGCAATCGTTTATTCGACATGATGCCCTCCGATAGATTCGGCTTTAATATTTTTTAAGTACTCTCTAAAAAATACTACAAACACGGCAAGAAGCAACGATGCAATAAAGGCGATGATAACCATCTGAACTCTTTTTGGGCTACTTTTCATATCGGGAATCATCGGAGGGTCCAACACTTTGAACGCGAAACCTTCTTTAACTTCTGCCATCATCATGGTTTCAATTTTCTCGGCGATGAGACTGTATATTTTCTGCTGGACGAGATTATCCTTTGTTTCCTGAAGCTGTTTTTCAAGATAGTCTTTGTTGATCCCGGCAATACGCTTGGCTTCCGAACTTATGTGATCATTCGCTGAGGCTATAAAGTAGTTTGCAATCTTGGCGGCCATATCCGGATCCCGAAAATTTACAGTGATGGTGATGATGTCTTCTTTTAAGTTATAATGGATATTTAAGTTTTTATCGAGCTCTCTGATTCCGTCCCACGTATCTGGAACGTCAGGGTCTTTCTTGCCGGTCTTTGATTGTTTGTGCTTTATTTTGCTGATAAGATTCAGTGGATTAAGACTGACACCGCTTTTCTTCCAAGTTTTTTTCTCCTCATCCCACTTATCAGGAAATAAAACAGGTAAAAGATTGTATCTTTCAATAATATTTTTTCTTAAAATATTGGATTCCAAAAGCTTTACAATCTCTGTGGAGGATGTCGGGTTGGGCATGGCAATTCCAGCCAGAGCGGCCATTCCGCCGAATTGAGATGCCAGAGAGGATAGCCTCCCGCTGTTGTCTCTGGAAGACACTGGCTTAAGAACCGCTTTTGCCGTGTAAATATTAGTCATAAAAAACGACGCAACGGCGGTGGTAAGCGTAAGTATGACAACCATCCAGATAATAAGCTTTTTGCCTTTCCAGATGACCCTTGCCAGTTTCAGAAGATCAATTTCAACGTCACCTTCATTGGCAATGTTTATTGGCATTGGACTTTTTGTTTCTTCGGTCATGACAGCCCTTCTTAAATATGTCTGTTATTCATAAACCACTTACAAATGCGTTCAAAGCATTAAAGTGATGAATTTCAGTAATTATAACTTTCACTTTCGCGCGTTTTGCATAACATGAAGGCGTCCTGGAATCAACCAAAATGCCTTAAGTTGCCGATTCCATGATTCAAGCGCAATAAGCGATCGAATAGGGAACAAGGTTGTGCCCCGAGTTTTTCTGTCCTAAAAATAAAAGGCTGCCTCTAGTCCCATAAAGTGATTTCTTTGATGCTCATCATGGACATAGCCAAAGTTTTTAATCTCCTCATAAGCATATCGCAGGGTGATTTTTGAATGAGCATTGAACCGGTAGCCTATTTCGCTGAAATACTGATTCTTCATCTGCGTATCGGTTTTCGTCTGGATACCGTTTCTTTCCCGGTCAAACCCCAGCCTGTAGAAGAATTTTTCAAAATTTTGAAACCACTCCGCAAAAATGTCTTCTGCGTCGCTGCCCGCATGATGGCCAAACACCCGGTCATCATAATTCATAGGATAGGAGCCATGATTATACCAGGCGTTAGGCACACTGCTGGGCGACAAATCAGCATACTCACCGCGCAAAACCGCCCGGTCCAGCGCAAAGGGCTTGTAAAGCGCAAAACCGGCGATATATGCTCTTCTGTCTGGCGGTATTCCCGTATCCTCCGCGCCCCATTCAAAGTAAAGCTTTAGACCGTCGGCAACAAAAATATATCTTTTGATGTTGGGAAGGGTCAGCGCGATATCGACAGCAAATTCCTGATTGCTGTCCGTTTTCTGATTATCCCGATTTTCGTTGCCGTAAAGGGTCTTAACAATATCACTGAAGCTTAGGTCACGCCGTCCCTCACCGCCGAACATGACCAGATGGGATGCGCCAAGCTCCAGAAAGGGATGCGGTTTAATGCCCAAACGACCGCCGTATAAGTAAGGATTAACCAGTTGTTCTCCTGAGCGCTCGTCATTGAGCTCGGAAAAAATCAGATTGAATTGCACGGGTCCCAGGTAAGAAAATATCCACGGAAGAAGAACGGGCTCAGGATTGGACACTTTGATCATGTCAAAAGGATGTGCATTGTTGGACATGAGCAGCGCACCGTGATATCCGGGCCCCCACCAGAGAGAATCCCTGCCCACTTCTAATTCAACATTGAAGGCGGTCAGTTTTACGTATCCTTTATGCAGACGCACGTCAAGTGTACTGCCGTCTTCGGCTTGGCCGAAATGCTGATTATAAATCAAGGCGGGTTGAACAAAGAAGGAGAACCCTTTCCAGAGCCTGGCCTGTGATTGGAATTGAATCATTGCATTGTGGCTTTCGCCATAATGAATCCCTTCATGGTTGTAAATGGAAAAAGGGCCGCTTAAGTTTGTGTAAGAAGCGGAAAAGGATTCTATTGGTTTGAGAAAAGTTTCACTAATATTCTTCGGCGATTTTACCTCGGTAATTTCTGCTTCAAAAAGTTTTGCGTATTGATTCTGAATGTTTACGCATGTCGCAGAGGATATTTTCATTGCATAACATTTACCCAGTGCCGCGGCGAGTTGATTACCTACTTCACTTCTGGTTAAAGGCTTGATCGAATACAAATTACTTCCAATGAGACCTTCCGCGGCCCAGAATTCCATATCTGAATATAGATTATTCTCAAGGGAGACGTTTGTGGAGGATGCAGCATGGGCTGAAACTAATAAAATCAGAGTCAAAAGAATTGCAGCAAGAATAATCGCTATGCGCATTATATATTTTCTATTCATGTACTATATTTTCAATGTATTGATGCTCGCAGTATAGAAGTCACTTGTTTTCTATGTCAAGTTAATTCCCTCCTCTTGCAGTTTATGGTGACTGATTCCACGTAATCTGCAGACTTTGACTAAAGATAAATAAAAGTTGGGAAGAGATTTCTCCCTTCCGGATGGTTATTATCCTGAATTCCTGGGGAAAATGTTACAAATGCTTTCTTACGGGAAGTAACAAATAGACAAGATTTAAAAAAGTTGCCCACGATGCCTGTCATGATCATTGACACAAAGCGTCAGTTTGGAAAGTTATTCTGATTAATGAGCAGATATGAACGTATCCACTTTTTTTGCGTATGAAAACCATTGAAGGGGTAGCACACAGGGTAGAGTGAAAAGAAAAAGGGGTTGACAATTTCTCGTTAACCCCCTGATTTTGTTTTGGTAGCGGGGGATGGATTTGAACCATCGACCTTTGGGTTATGAGCCCAACGAGCTACCAAGCTGCTCCACCCCGCGATAAGA
>CAZOPH010000012.1:0-29409 GCA_964581635.1 uncultured Smithella sp. | reverse complement strand
GAAGACGCCCAGGATGAAACGTCCGCCCACGACTTCGGTAAAAACATCATCCCGCGCGCTATTCAAAACAGCATGGCGATGGCCTACCCCTACCGCAATGAGCAGGGTAAAATGGCCTACTGGCGGGACGTGGGAACCCTGGACGCTTACTGGAAGGCTAATATCGAACTGTGCGCCATCGAGCCGGAGCTGAACCTCTACAATCCCAAATGGCCCGTCTGGACGTACCAGACGCAGCATCCACCGGCAAAATTTATTTTTGACGAGGAAGGCCGAAGAGGCGAAGCGATCAATTCACTGGTTAGCGGCGGATGCATCATTGCCGGGGCGCGGGTCAAGCGTTCGGTCATCTTTTACGCCACCCGCATTGAAACCGGAAGCCTGGTCAAGGACAGCGTTGTTCTGCCCATGGTGTACATCGGAAAAAACTGCCGCATCGTCGGCGCGATTATCGACAAGGGAACGCATATTCGCGACGACACCGTGATCGGCGAAGACCCGGTCGAGGACGCGAAGCGTTTCCATATCAGCGAAGAAGGCGTCGTTCTCGTCACACCGGAAATGATGGGGCAGGATCTCATTTTCGGCGCGGTGCCGATTTACTGATAAAGCGCGGGGCTTTTGTTTTGTCCTTCGCTTTAAAAACTTACGAGCAGCAGGTCAAGATCATTTTTTCAAAAGCTACAGCAATGTTCTCCAGAAGGTTCTGTGCCATTTTCAGCGTCTCCGCACGCACCGCATAGTAGATCTTGATTTTCGGTTCCGTCCCCGATGGACGGATGCAGATCCACGAATTCCCTTCCAGAATCAGCTTAACGGCATCGCCGGAGGCAATCTCGATGTCCGACACCGTTCCGTCAGCCGCAGTACGCTTTCGTACCAGATAATCCTCGATACATTTTACCGCTAGACCGCCGACGTCCGCAACCGGCCTTTTACGGAAACCCTCCATGATCTCCTGCATCCTGTGAATGCCGTCGAGACCTTGAAAGGCCACATTCTTAACGTCCTCCAGGTAGTAGCCGTGCCTTCGATAGAGATTTTCCAGCACGTCCAGCAGGCCCTGGCCCTTGTTTTTAAAGAACTGCGCTGCCTTGCACAGAAGCAGTGCCGCAAGCACACCATCCTTATCCAGAGCAAAAGTGCCCGCCAGAAAGCCGTAGCTTTCCTCGAAGCCGAAAATGAACTCGGCATCCGTCTGTTCGTTTTTTATGATGAGTTCGGAAATGAAGCGAAAACCTGTCATGACAGTATAACACGTAACACCGTAATGCTGCGCGATGGCGTCGGCCATGTCCGTGGAGACAAAAGACTTGACGATGTAACCGGATGGACGGAGCCAACCCTCGGACTGGCGCTTCTCCAGCAGAAAGTGTATCAGCAGGCAGCCAACTTGGTTTCCGGTCAACATGATGTATGTGCCGTCAGGCCGACGCAGGGCTGCGCCCATCCGGTCGGCGTCCGGATCCGTGCCGATAGCGATATCCGCGCCCAGACGTCCGGCCAGTTCAACGGCCAGCTTCATGGCGCCCGGATCTTCTGGGTTCGGCGAGCTTACCGTTGGAAACGAGCCATCCGGATTTTTCTGTTCTTCAACAACATTGAAACCCCTGATCCCGGCGGCTGCAAACACATTTTCCGCCGTCCGCAGCCCAGCGCCGTGCAGGGGGGTATAAACAACCTTCAGGTCATTAGCCGGCTCCGTTCCGCACAGGTCAAGCATGTGCTGGTAATAAAGCTGATCGATTTCTTCGCCGATTTCGCAAATCCGGCCGGAGGCAAGACCTTCCTTAAAATCGATCCTCCGGACATCCTTGAAGGGATCGAGCTTCCGGATGCGGGCCGTTACGGCAAGGCTCGCCTCCGGACCGAGCTGTCCGCCATAGGCTGCATAGACCTTGTAGCCGTTATACTCTGCGGGGTTGTGACTGGCCGTGATCACGACGCCGCCGTCCGTCCTCAAATGCCTTACGGCAAAGGACAGTTCGGGCACACTTGTCAGCTGTTTGAAGATGAAAGTCTGGATGCCGTTGGCCGCCAATACGCAGGCCGTTTCCTCGGCAAACTCCCGGGAAAACCGTCTGGAATCGTATGCGACAACCATACACACATCCTGCCCTCTGCGGGCAAGCAAGTCCTCGGCCAGCCCCTGGGTCGCCCGTCCGATGACGTAACGGTTCATGCGAGCCGTGCCCGCTCCCAGGATACCACGCAGTCCAGCCGTCCCGAACGGTAGGTCGCCGATAAAACGTTCCTTGATTTGCGCGTCGTCATCCCGGATGGCTTCCAGTTCATCCAGAAGATATTTTTCCCGGACAGCGCCCTTCCAGAGCATATAGGTTTCTTGATATCCCATGAGTCTCCCCCAGCAGATTTTTTTGCCCGTCCGCCAACTTTCCGGCTTAGGCTATCTTGAGCCAAACGGCGTCCAGACCCTTCAGCGTCATTTCGAGCAGACCGTCAATCAGCGAATATTGACTGCCGGTCAGCAGGCAGGTGGCCGTACCGCTCAACAATGGTCGCAGACGTCTCTGGTATTCTCCGGCAAAAAGCGAATTCCGGCTCAGGAAATCGAACACGACGAGCTTGACATCATCCGACCGGTTGACTGCGATAAAATAGACACCGTCCTGCGCCTCCTCTCCTAATGCATCATGCCCTCCTGTCACGTAGCGCAGCACACCGAGGCAGTCGGGATCGGGGGCGAAGAATACGGCATAACCCGTCTGTAGTGCATCTGCCCCGTTGCGCCAATGCCCCAGTGTCGCATAGAGATCCGTCAGGTCGTAGGCGACTTGCCGGAACGTCTCGCGATTGAAGGGATCGAGGAATCCGAGCATGCCTCTTTCATCCCCGTAATAGATGCAGGGCACACCGGGAAGACTGAACTGCAGAATCGCCGCCAGCCTTTGCCGCCGAGATCCTCTCCGATTCTGCAGGTCGCTGATGACAAACGAGGCCTGCTGCTCGCGGGAAAGCTCGTGTGGATCGATACGCGCGCTTAAGGCGGTGCGCACACGCTCCACGTCATGGGATGATAGCAGGTTGGTCAGCGCATAGTACATGGGCCGAGGATAATTGGCGGCCTGATCCACCAGCAGGCATTTCAGATCCTCTGCATCGGCCCGGCCGTTTAAGAATCCGATCAGGGCCTGACGCAACGGGTAGTTGGTGACCGAATCAAGCATGCCTCCCAGCGCATAACGGCGCTGCTCGCCGTAACTGTATTTTGTGGTCGCGTCTTCCCAGACTTCGCCGAGCATCACGGCTTCCGGATCCGTCTGCCGGGCGGCATAATAAATCATCGCTAGCACCTCGTCCGGCAGTTCGTCGGCCACATCCAGCCGGTAGCCCCGGGCGCCAGCTGCAAGCCAGTGCCGAATGACGCTGTCGGGACCGGTGATGACGAACTGCTGCCAAGCGGGTTCGAACTCATTAACTTCGGGCAGGGAGGTAAATCCCCACCAGCAGCGGTACTTGTCGGGGTAATGTTCAAACATGTACCAGGGAAAGTATTTCGATTTGCGGCTGTTGGCTGCCCCCAAAACATCATAGGTTCCCTCCCGGTTGAAATAAATGCTGTCGGAGCCGGTATGCGAAAATACGCCGTCGAGGATGATGTGGACGCCCATTGCGTCAGCCTTCCGGCACAATGACCGAAAATCAGCCTCGGAGCCGAGCACCGGGTCGATGCTTAGGTAATCGGCGGTGTTGTAACGGTGGTTGGAGGCCGCTTCAAACACTGGATTGAGATACACCACGCTCACACCCAGTCTCTTCAGATAGTCGAGAGACGTCTCGATTCCCTTGAGCGTGCCACCGAAGTAGTCGTTGGGATTGTAGTGCTTTTCCCCCGGCAGTGGCGAATAGAAAGGTTTTTCCTCCCACGTTTCGTGGTAATAGACTTTCCGCCCCTTCCCACGATGATACGCGATCCCCTGGCGAGCCGTTTCATCGTCACTGCGTCGGAAGCGATCGGGAAAGATCTGGTACATCACGCTTTTTTGGAACCATCGGGGCACGGCAAAACCGGCGTCATAGACCGTCATCTGATAGGAGGGCGGAAGGCTGCTGTACACGCAGCCGACACCCCCGGTGCGGCTGCCCCGGGTACCGTAATAGCAAATCCGACCGCCGATGTTGATGGTAAAATAATACCAGTAAACGTCGGGAACCGCGGGCGCCGTGATGTCGATTTCCCAGTGGTCGCCCGACTGACGCATGGCACGCTCTTCACGATGCTCTTTGCGAAACAGGCACAGGTAAATAGCGCCCACGTTTTCCAGCCGTGCACGGAAGCGTATCGTGACCGGTGATCCGGCCGGAAGGGCGCCGACCGGATTGCGGAATTCATCGAGCGATGAATCGTGCAGTAGTTCGTGACGATAGTTGATCAGCATCGATGACGTCCTTTTCGGGTCTCAGATGGGATTCAGCCCCCAAATGAGGCGGTTGTAATCGTCTATGGTCCGGTCAACGCTGAAATAGCCTGCGCTAGCGGTGTTGAGCGCAGCCTTTCTTGTCCAGTCGGGGCTATCCGTGTAGGCAGTCAGCACGGCCTCAAAAGCCGCGCCATAGGTGGCAAAGTCATGCAGCAGAAAGTACTTGTCCGCGCGGTCGTAATGACCGAAAAGAAGGGAGTGGTAGAGGTCCTGGAACCGCTCGGGGGAAACTCCGGGAAGCGTTCCATCCACCAGGCGCGAAACCGCGCCGCGGATGTCCGGATTCCGGTCGAAGAGATCTTTCGGATTGTAAGTGTTTTCATTTTCCATCCGGGCAATCTCCTCAGCCCGGGCGCCGAAAATGAAAATGTTGTCCGGCCCCACTTGTTCGAATATTTCCACATTGGCGCCGTCCAGAGTGCCCAGCGTGACGGCGCCGTTGAGCATGAATTTCATGTTGCCGGTTCCCGACGCCTCGCATCCCGCCGTCGAGATCTGCTCGCTGATGTCCGCGGCCGGAATCAGCAGCTCGGCCAGGGACACATTATAGTCCTCCAGGAAAACAACCCGCATCTTGTCCCTCGTGCGCGGATTCGATTCCACCAGGGCGGCAGCGGCGGAAATGAGACGGATAATATCCTTGGCTCTGCGGTAAACGGGGGACGCCTTGGCTGCAAACAAAAAAGTGACCGGCCGGGGCAGAGAATAAGCTTCATCGCAGGTTAAGCGATTATACAGATGCAATATGTGGAGCACTTTGAGCAGCTGGCGCTTATATTCGTGGAGACGCTTGGCCTGTACATCGAAGACGGATGCAGCATCAATAGGCAGCTTTTGTTTTTGCCATATATGATTGGCCAGGCGTTTCTTGTTTTGCGCCTTGACGTGCGCAAAATCGGCCAGAAAACATGGATCATCGGCCAGGGGTTTCAATCTTTCCAGTTCGCGGTAGTCGCGGATGAACGCGTCCCCGATATGATCGCAGATCAGGTCGAACAGACCCGGATTGGCCGCTGCCAGCCAGCGCCGCGGGGTGATCCCGTTGGTAATGGCAAAGAATTTTTTGGGAAACATTACATAAAAATCCCGGAAGGTGCGGGTTTTCAATATCCGGCCGTGCAGCTGAGATACACCGTTGACGGCGTTGGACACCGCGATGCACAGGTTGGCCATCCGGATTTCCCCGTAGGCGATGATGGCCATGTGCGACACTTTGTCCCGATCATCCGGGAATTTTTTTCTGAGCTGCTGGCTGAAGCGCTCGTTCATCTCGGAGATAATCGCGTAAATGCGCGGCAACATCGATTTGAACAGTTGCTCGGGCCAGGACTCCAGTGCCTCATGCATGACGGTATGGTTGGTGTAATTAAATACCCGGCTGGTGATGATGTAGGCGTCGTCCCATCCCAGATTCTCTTCATCCAGAAGGATGCGCATCAGTTCCGGGATTGCCAGGGCCGGATGAATATCATTGATCTGGATGACGATTCTGTCCGGTAGCGTACGCACGTCGCCATAGAGCTTCTTGTGTTCGCGCACGATGTCCTGCATGGTCGCAGAGGCGAGAAAGTAATATTGCCTCAGACGCAGCAATCTCCCGGCCATATGGTCATCCTTGGGATACAGCACTTTGGATATCGATTCGGCAATCTCCTTTTGCTGCAGCATATAGACAAAGTCACCCTTGTTAAACGCATGAAAATCAAAACCGGCGGGATATTCCGCACGCCATAGACGTAGCTTCGCCGGCAAGCGGCTGTCATAGCCGATTACAACCATGTCGTAAGGCACCGCGGTCACCTTCTGAAAGTTTTTATGCACAACTGTCAGGCCTTCGTCCGTCCAAATTTCCTCCGCCATGCCCTCAAAGCGCACTTCAATCTGTTCTTCGCGCCGTTCGACTTCCCAAATATCGCCTTTGCACATCCAATTGTCCGGCACCTCCGTCTGTTCACCGTCCACAATCCGCTGGGAAAACATGCCGTATTCATACCGGATGCCGTAGCCTGTCACGGGTAGGTTCAGTGTGGACAGAGAATCCAGGAAGCAGGCAGCCAAGCGTCCGAGCCCACCGCTGCCGAGAGCTGCTTCGTTCTCCTGTTCCTCAAGCTTCTCAAAAGGATAGCCTATTTCGGCCATGACTGCCCGGTAGTCATCCAGAACACCGAGGTTGATCATGTTGTTGACCAGTGCCCGGCCGATCAGGAATTCAACGGACAGATAACAGAGCTTCCTACACCCGCGGGTCTTAACGTCCTTGCTGGCATGCGCCCACTGTTCGAGGATCATGTCCCGAATGCTCAGCGCCACCGTCTGAAACATTTCCTCATCCGAAGCGTCTTCGAACGTGCGTCCGTAATGTCTTTTTAATTTTGTTTCGATCGTTGCCTTGATTTCAGAAATTCTCTTATCCACTGAACTACCTTTGCACGTCGCAATTTGAATACCGGTGCAATATGCTACTTTTTATTTGACGATTCATAGCCTGTCAACAAAAATCAGACGGCTTGCTATGCGCAGGTCAGGACATACAGTTTCGCATACGCTAGGGCGCTTTTTTGAAAGCTCCAGTCCTGATTCATGGCCCGTTTCCGAAGCGATGCCATCCGAGATTTTTGCTGGTAAATGCTCAGTGCGTAGCGTATCGTATGAAGCATGTCGTGCGCGTTATAGTTGTCAAAAGAAAAACCGTTGCCCACGTTGGTGTGTTCATTGTACGGGCAGACGGTATCTCTCAGGCCGCCCGTAGCGCGGACAATGGGCGGCGTTCCATAACGTAGCGCGATCATCTGTGCAAGGCCGCACGGCTCAAACAAGGACGGCATCAGGAAAAAATCGCTTCCGGCGTAGATCCGACGAGCCAGCCGGTCATCAAACAGGGTCAGGCCTTTCGCCCGGTTTCCCGTGCGGTGGGCAATGCCGCGGAAAAAATCCTCATACTCTTTCTCACCTGTCCCGATCAGGATAAAGCCCGCGCCGGAATGCATAATTTCGTCGAATACGTGAAGGACCAAATCTATACCTTTCTGCTTGGCCAGCCGCGTCACCATCCCGATTACAGGCGCCGCCGGACTAATCTCCAGCCCGAGTTCTTCAATCAGGGATTTCTTGTTTTTCTTTTTTTTCTGCAGAGAAGCAACGTCATACGGATAGGGAATCAAGGAGTCGTCCGCCGGATTAAAGGCTTTGGTATCAATGCCGTTGAGGATGCCGATCAGGTCATCGGCACGCGTCTGCAGAATACCGTCCAGACCTTCTCCGTAGTATGGCATCCTGATCTCCTGTGCATATGTCGGGCTGACAGTGACCAGCTTGTCGGAAAAAACAATGCCGGCTTTCAGGAAATTGGCGTCGCCATGAAACTCGATATAGTCCTGATGGAAATATTTATCGTCCAGACCCAGGAGGTGCGCCGCGTAACCGAAATCGAACCGGCCCTGATAACCGAGGTTATGGATGGTGAGGACGGTCCTGGACTTCCCTTGCGGATGTTGGTCGTATTGGGTCTGGAGCAGCATGGGAATCATCGCCGTGTGCCAATCGTTGACGTGGATGATCTCCGGCTCGAAGCCGATGACCGGCAACGCGTCAATCACCGCGCGGGAGAAGAAGGCGTACTGTTCGCCTTCGAAATTGGCGCCGCAGTAAATGGCATGGCCGAAATAATGTTCATTGTCAATAAAGTAAACCGGAATACCTTCCCAGTTGTAGAGTTCCACACCCACGTAACGGGAATGCCAGCCGATATCGACGCTGAAGCTGACAATGTGCCGAATCTGCTCATGGTACCGTTCCTTGATAACCCGGTGGAACGGCAGCGCGAGGCGGATATCAAACCCCAGATTTTTAAGCTCCCTGGCCAGCGTTCCGATCACGTCCGCCAAACCTCCGGTCTTGGCAAACGGCGTGCATTCCGCGCCGGTCATGAGTATCCGCGGAAGCGTTTCTTTGTCATAGGTCGCCAGGATTTTCTGCAGTTCTTCGTTCATAGGGTCATTCCCTCTTCCTTTTCGAAATAGTCAAAATAGACGGCTGAAAGCGGCGGCAGATCGATAACGGCCCGGAAAGAATGCCCCGCAAATTCTTCCCGCAGGGCCGAAATGTCGCCGGTGGAATGTCGTCCGCCACCGCCGAACAGTCCGTCGTCACTGCTGAACGCCTCCCGCAACTTGCCTCCGCGGGGTAAACCGACAACAAAACGCTCAACTGGCACCGGCGTGAAGTTGAACGCGCAGACGCAGGGTGTTGCCCGCTGTCTTCCGTGACGCAGAAAACCGAGCGAGCTCTGCAGAGCGTTATCCACATTAAGCCAGGTAAACCCATCCCAGTCGTCTTCAATCGAATAAAGGGCGGGATGAGCTCTATAAAAAGCATTAAGTGCCTTAACATATTGCCGCATCTGATTGTGCTTCTCGTACTGAAGCAGAAACCAATCGAGCGGTTTCCGATAGTCCCATTCGATAAATTGCCCGAACTCGCTTCCCATAAACAGCAGTTTTTTCCCCGGATGCGCATACATGAAACCGAGCAGCACACGCAGGGACGCAAACTTTTCATCATAAGTTCCGTACATCTTGTTGAGCAGAGATTTTTTGCCGTGGACTACCTCATCGTGGGAATAAGGCAAAATGAAGTTTTCGGTAAACGCGTAGTGCATCGAAAATGTCAGTTTATCATGATGATCATGACGGAAGAAAGGATCCATCGACATATACTTGAGTGTATCATGCATAAAGCCCATGTTCCACTTGAAGACAAAACCCAGTCCCCCGTCATAGGGCGGTTTGGTCATCAGCGGATAGGACGTCGATTCCTCCGCGATCGTGAGGGCACCGGGATATCTCGTCAAGATCACGGCATTCAGTTTTTGCAGAAAAGCCACCGCGGAGTTGTCAATGTTGCCTCCACCCTCGTTGGGTACATACTCGCCCGGATTACGAGCATAATCCAAATAGAGCATGGACGAGACTGCGTCAACGCGGATGCCGTCGATATGGTAAACGTCAAAAAAATACATGGCGCTGGAAATCAGAAAACTGACCACCTCGGGGCGTCCATAATTGAAGATTAGCGTGCCCCACTGTGGGTGGTCGGCCTGCATCGGATTCTGATGCTCATAAAGACAAGTGCCGTCAAACCGAGCAAGACCGTGTTCATCTTTGGGAAAATGAGCGGGCACCCAATCCATAATCACGCCGATGCCTTTGGCGTGCATGGTATCCACAAAGTACATAAAATCCTGCGGTGTTCCGTAGCGACTCGTCAACGCGTAATAACCGGTCACCTGATACCCCCAGGAATCGTCCAGCGGGTATTCCGTAACGGGCATGATTTCCACATGCGTAAAGCCAATTTCGACAATGTATTGGGAAAGTTCGTCGGCCACATCGCGCAAATTCGCAAAGCGATACCCTTCACGCTTGCGCCACGATCCGATATGCATTTCGTAAATAGCCATCGGTTGTTTCAGAACATTTTGACTTAAGCGCCGCCGGAGAAAGTCCGCATCACGCCAACTGTATCCGCCGAGGCTCCAGACCTTAGAAGCTGTCGCCGGACGGACCTCGGCATGAAAGGCAAATGGATCCGCCTTAAGCACGGTTTTGCCGTCATAGCCTTGAATCGAATATTTATAACAGTCGCCGTCCTGGAGACCCGGTATGAACGCGGCAAAAACCCCTGTGTCCAGCTTTTCCATCCGGTTTTTCGAAGCATCCCAGCCGTTGAAATCCCCCACAACGCTGACATACTGCGCATTGGGTGCCCACACCAGAAAGCGGTGCATGCCGAGTTTCTCCACAGGGTGACACCCGAAAGTAGCATAGGCCTGCTGGGCTTCCCCGATATTGAACAGATAAATCTCGTCCGTGTTGATGTATTTCTGATAGTTTTTCATTTATGCTCCGAACGACCGAATAACTTTGTCAGATCGGCCAGTTGCTGCACGGTTCCGTCGTCAAATTTGCCAGGCGATAGGCGCCAACGCCAGTTCCCCTGCGACGTTTGTGGCTGGTTCATGCGTGTAGATGAAGGCAATCCGAGTAGATCCTGCATTGGAATGATGCATACATCCGCAACGGAACCCATGGCAAGACGGATCAACTGCCAGTGAACCCGCTTATCATCGACACCATCGAGATAGGCATCCAGAAAAGCACGTTCGGCGGCACTAAGCCCTTGAAACCAGCCGATCGTTGTGTCGTTGTCATGCGTTCCCGTATAAACTATGCAGTTTTTCTCATAGCGGTATGGCAGATAGATACTGCTGCCATCCGGTTCGAAAGCAAAATGAAGCACCTTCAGGCCGGGAAAGCCCGTCGCATGGAGCAGTTCAAAGACCGCCGGCGTCAGATAGCCCAAATCTTCGGCAATCAGTGGCAGATCACCCAGTGCATTTTTGAGTTGGCAAAAAAAGTTGATGCCCGGACCGGGAATCCATTGTCCTGTCGCAGCGTCCTTTGCGTCAGCAGGTATCGCATAGTAGGATTCGAACGCGCGGAAGTGGTCGATACGCACGTAATCAAATAGGGATATTTGATGAGCGATACGCTTTATCCACCACGCATAATCCGTTTTCTTCATTGCAGACCAGTCATAGAGTGGATTCCCCCAAAGCTGCCCCGTTTCCGAAAAGTAGTCTGGCGGACAACCCGCAACACGTCCTTGTTTATCAAGGATATCGCGCCCCATCCAGGCATCCGCGCTGTCCGGTGCCATGTAGATTGGCATATCGCCGATAATACGAATGCCTTTCCCGTTTGCGTACTTGCGTAACGCGTCCCACTGGCGGAAGAAAAGGTATTGAATGAATATATGATAAGAAATATTTTCTCCTAAACAGGACCGGGCAGCTTTAAGAGCATCGCACCGCTGTTGTATAAGTTCTTCCGGCCATTCATAAAAGGGCTTCATTTCATAGACGCTTTTCAGCGCCATATAAAGCGCGTAGTCATGGATCCAACCAGTTTGCCGTTGTTGAAATGCTTCTATCTCATCCGCAAGCCGCGTGGCGCTGTATTGGTATGCACGATGGAGCACCTGCGACTTGCCGATATACTGTGCATAGTAATCCACTGAACACGGATCGCTTCCAAAAAGATCGTCACAGATATCCAGGGCATCTCGGGGCAAAAGGTCTTCACGATACAAATCGTCAAAATCGATAAAATAGGGATTACCTGCAAATGTGCTGAAAGTCTGATACGGCGAATCGCCAAAGCCCGTTGGTGAAGTGGGTAGTATTTGCCAGTATGTCTGCGCGCTCATCTGAAGCCTATCCACAAATTCACGCGCACACTGGCCGATTGTTCCGATGCCAAACCGGCAGGGCAATGAAGATATGCCCATTAGTATTCCGCTGCCTCTTTTCATGCCAAATATCATACACGAGTTTGGCATTCATGACTATACGAATTTCTGTTTTATGAAGCAGCCGGCTTGTTCGGCTGATTAGTGTGTCCCCCACTAAAAAGGCGCTTTGTTTTTGATAATGCCGGGATCAAGAGATGGGTGACTGAAAGGTCAATGACCGCCTCGGTGGAATAGTCGTTAACCCCTAAACCGCCCCCCAATCAATCATCCATCAAATTGCGCGGGCCATAGAGAATCGCCTCCATGACTGGCATATACTGGAAGAAGATAGGTTTCGAGCTCAGGTTAATGTACTGAAGCTTTTTGGCGATATCGTGGTTGCCGAGGATAAGTTGGGCAGCCCTTCCGTTCATCGATTTTCCAAACTCAACTGGATTCACATAAACGTTTGCCACCAGCGGTACGCCGTCTTTGATGGAGTAGGTTTTAAACCGGTTTATTTTTTCCGGTGCGGTTTGAAGTTTCTGTCCTTGGAGAACGAGAATATTTTTGCCGCCTTCGGAAAGCGTACAGACCAACGCGTCTTTTTCACGGGAAAAACTGATATCGGCGAGGAATTTGGGATAGCCGAACATATCCACGCCTCCCCTACGGGCACGCTCCGTGGTGACGGGAAGCTGCCAGACGTATGCCGTAAAATATCTTTTGGCCATCATAGCCATCATGGTGATACTGGGGAGAGATGTCTTTTCATACGTAATAGGAAATGAAATTGAAAATTCGTTGTAGGGATCAATATCCGTTTTACGGTATTCAAAAGCCGTAAAAGCAACCAAGGCCCGGCCAGGCCAGGCTTCCACCGGATGCATAATGGGCAGGGGCAGCAGCTTGCGGACTTTATCAGTTGAGGCAGTGTAAGTTGCCGTCATCGCTGTGTTGTCATAGTAAAACGTCGGCATCCTGCCTTCCAGGGATAAATCCTTCGTCATCATTTCCCACTGCATTACCCCCTTGAATAAATCTCCCTTTTTCATAGAACCTCCCTTTTCATTTTTACCAGGAATAATCCTTCTATCTTTGGCCTATCGATCGGCGCAGCTTCTGGCGACGCGTCTGCTCACCACACCGGTCAGAATCGACGTCGTAACCGGCATGAGCCTCATCAACACATCCATAGTGGTCGAGGCTGACCCCACCAGAATGCGGGTTTTGTTGTGCCGGATGCCCGAGATAATTCTTTTTGCCGCGTCATCCGCCGTTGTTCTAAACAGCCGTTCCTCATAGATACCTTGAGCCTTTTCTCGGGACAGGTCAAACATTGTACGGTTGAACCGGGCATTGCGGGCGATGTTGGTCCTGATGCCGCCGGGGTAAACGCAGCTGACCCGGATGGACGTTCCGTGCATTTCTTGGGCAAGGGTTTCCGTGTATCCCCTGACTGCAAACTTGCTGGCACAGTAGCACCCTGTGTTGGACATCGGAAGAATGCCGTAGATGCTGGAAACGTTGACGATGTGTCCTTCCTGACGCTTTTTCAGATAAGGTAAAAATGCCATGGTTCCATAAACGACGCCCCAGAAGTTGATGCCCATAATCCATTCGAAATCAGACAACGGGACGCCATCCAGCAAATCACCGAGTGCAACGCCCGCGTTATTGATAATCAAATCAACACCGCCGTGTCGCACAACCGTTTCGTCGGCGAACGAAAATACCTGTTCGCGTCGGGCGACATCCAGAATATGAGTCGTGACACGGACACGTTCCCCGACAAGAGCAACCGTTTCCCGTAAGCCTGGTTCGTTCATGTCCGCCAGGGCCAGATGGCATCCTTCATCCGCGAGCCGGACGGCCAGCATCCGTCCCATGCCGGAGGCGGCGCCTGTTACGGCGGCTGTTTTGTTTTTCAGAATTTTCATGCTCCCCTATTCCTGAATTGTTTTCTTCAAAGATCGCATGATGCCGCGTGCACTGCCTTTTGGATGATGTCGAGTTTCTTATATGGCACCGCGCCAAGTAGCGCCTGCACCATGCGCGCATCGCGGTAACGCTTCTCCTGGCCGTATTCCTTCATGTAGCCGTAACCGCCGAGAACTTGAATGCCGTCGGTTGTGGCGTTGCAGGCCAGCTCTGCGACGTGCAGGGACGCCGCTGATATGCGGGATTCATAACCGCTAATTTTTCGCTCCAGCTCAAGACACGACTGATGAACACACATCGCGGCAACGTCAGCCTTAACGGAAATGGACGCGAGCATCATGACGATCTCGCTCCAGTGAAAAATCGGCCTTCCACCCTGCTCGCGCTTTTGAGAATAGCTGAAGGCTTCGTTAAAAGCGCCGCGGAGAATTCCCGCATTCATTGCTGCCGCCGCGGAGTTCATTTCCGGCGATACTTTTCCAAAATAGCGATGCCCCAAGTTTTCTTCGCCAATCAGATGGGCTCGAGTACCGGAAAACGTTACATCCACAGCTGGACAGGCGTGCAGCCCTAGCGTAAAGACCGGTTCGCTTCTTTCCACTTTCGGGTTGTCAAGAGAAATCAGGAAAAAACTGTAGTCCGGCCCGCGGCCATGGCGCGCTGGAATAATAGCCTGTCGTGCAAGGCTTCCCAAAACCAGCAGCTCCAGACGTCCTGTGAGGTTGTAATCGTTTCCCTTTTTTTGCACCAGAGGAAGAGAGTCGGTCTGTGCGGGATTGGTGTAAGCGGGAAAGGCAACCAGCATTTCTTTTGGCGATGCGGCTTTGGGGAAAATGCTCTGCGCGAGATCCCCGTTTCCGGCTGCAAGCAGAATTTCCTGAGCCAGCGTCTGTGTGAAAATAATGCCGCCCGGAGATGCGTCAACTTCGCAGATGTGTAAGAGCATTTCACAAAGCGCCGCCATGCCTCCATCGATGCCGCCCAGGGCGGTGGGAAGCGTGACGCCTAGAAATCCCAGATGATGAACCTTTTCCAGAATGTCTTGATAAAAATCACCGAAAGGGTAGCGGTCGTGCTGGGCAACCTTTCCGGCGAGTTCTTTTACTGCAAAAGATCGGGCCAGATCAGCAAACGGTTTCAAATCGTTTGGGTCGGTATTGAACATGATATCTCCCTATTCGTCAAAAACCTTTGCCTGCGGTACTTCAGGCGCGATGAGGCATTTAAAGGCGTTGAGCCGGTTGAGCTGGTTTGTCCCCTCGTAAATCTGCAAAAGCTTGATGTCACGAAGCATCTTCTCGACGCCGGCATCCTGCCGCAGTCCTTTCTGCCCCATGATCTCAATAGCCATCTGGCAGTTTTTCACGCCAAGATCCGTCCCCGCAAACTTTGCCACGGACGCCCACCCCGAACAGCAGCGTTGATCTTCCGGTTTCGGCAGGTCAAAGTAGAGTCTGCCCATGATTCTGGACGTCAACTCCCAATCCAAAACCGGAGCAATAACCTTGTCAAACCAGAAATGTGGCATGGCTTTGAGATAGTAATAGACAGGTTTGATTTGCAGGAGACGATACAAACCACGATGGTTATTGGCATTGTTGGCCTCGGTATAGGCAAGTCGTCCTAGAATGACATTTTTATGCATCTCGGCGAGCATACACTGTACCCATTCCTGATTGATCATCAGACGGCCGTTGATTTCTGTTGATGACGAGTAATGAAGTGCTGCTTCAAACGCCCCACGCGCAACGCCGATGCCGAAGGCACAGACCCCCGGGCGAGTGGCGGACACCACATAGTCGATGTAGCGCTGGGCAATATCTTTGACAGGCTTCTTTGTAAATTTCTTCACCAGACCGGCACTGAAGAGAACCTGCTCATCCGGAATGAAGCAGTCTTCGAAGATCAGTACACTAGCCGGACAGACCCGCTGCCCCATCTTGTTTTCGTGGCTGCCGAAGGAAAATCCTTTCGTGCCGGTCTTCACAACAAAGCCGATGGTTGTTTCGGATGGTTGCTTTAGGTCTTCATAAGCGTAAAGAACCGTCCATGAGGAGACGTGTCCCATAGAGATAAACACTTTGGTACCGTTGACGATGTAGCCATTTTCGACGCGTCTGGCCTGACAGGTGACACAGCCCTTGTCCACCAGGTCCGACTCCTCGACATCGGTGCCCGCGCCCGGCTCTGTCGTGGCCAGCGCCAGCACACAGGGGTCACCCGACTTTTCGCCCGCGACAACCTCCCGGAGAATCCTTTTGGCCAGGCGGGCATTGCCGGAAGTGATCAGCCCCGCCACGGCCAGGTAATGCACACCGATGACATTCATGATTCCGGCACAGGCTGAGGCAACTTCTTCGGAAAAGCAAGACATGGATGGCATGTTATAACCCTGGCCGCCGAACATTTTCGGTATCCACATGGTGTAGAAGCCCCATCGGTTGGCTTCCCCCACAAGATCCCAGGGCAGATAATCCATGTCTTCGTGTGTGAGACGGTCGAGCTTAAGGGCAAGGGGTTTCGCCACCGCATCGTTGAATTTGCGGGCGATGGCTATAACTTCGCGTGTTTCCTTCACCATATGTTTCGGCATGTGGGGGGCGTAGGAAAGGCCAAGCCAAGTATCTTCAAATTTTGGAAAACTTGAAAGCCACGACAATGCTTCTGGACTGTTTTTCATTTCATTCCCTTCGTCTGTCGGCGGAAGTGCATGAAACATAAAAAAAGTATGTTTTCACTATGACATCTGGTCTTTTTTGTAAAGAAGTTTTTCAAAATAGGTTGACAGGAATGAATTCATGAAATCTGAATGAAATGCGGTATCCGATAATTTTGCCGGGTATCCAACATTTCAAGGAATAAATAGAATTTTGTTAACAATCTTTTCTTGACAGCCAAGTCCGAAATTTTTATAGTACCCCTATGAAAAAACAATATCGGATCAAAAAATACCGCGTAATGGAGATGCTTCAGGCAATAATTTTCGCCATCCTGTTCATCTTTGCCATCTCTTCTTGCACCCATCTGCCTAAGCCCGTTGAGAGCATTGGTCAAAGCAGTCAATATATTAACTGGGGCAAGGCCGAGCCCAGTGCCCAGGACAGGGCACGCCATGTCCTAACAGGCAAACGTCCCTTTGAGTGGTGGTACTTTGACGGGCATTTGGATACGGGTGAAACCTTTGTCGGGGTATTCCTCGACCCGAGTTTTACAAATGGAAAATCTGCGGTTACCTTCTCACTCTATAGTCCTGACTGGAAGAAAAAGTTCTATGCAAAAATACTTGAAACTGGGGAAATGAAATCATCGACAGAGGATGTGGATATTATCTGCCCTTCAGGATTTGTCCGGAGAATAGACGATAAGAATTACCACGTACAGTGGAACATGGAAGGCATTGCGGCGGATTTCAAAATTACCATGACGGCACCGGGATGGACGCCTGCCCACAAAGACGGCGTCAATGAAGATTTCCTGGATTTTTTCTGGAGTGTCCATCAGGCTCGTAACCATATAGAGGGCACCATAACCCAGGATGGGCAAACCAGGCAGGTAAGAGGAGTGGGATACGCCGACCACAACTGGGGGAGGAAACCGCTTCACGAGATCACTCGGGACTGGGTATGGGGAAGGATCTTCTCGGACGAGTACACGATTATCTTTGCCGATGTTGACTATATCAATCCTGTCTTGAATATAGCGAGGCCGCTTTATATCGCCAAGGGAGACAAAATGATTGTAGGCACAGGCAGTCCTACGATTCGCCAGTGGGATTTTGTCACCCACCCTGTGCTGAAGCGCCATTATCCGAGAGAACTCAGTATTGATTTTGTCGAGGAAGAGGTGCAGGCCCACCTAAGCATCCGGTTCAAAGCCCTTGTGGAAGATGTTGACCTGCTCACAGCTGCCGGATTGAACCCCTTTTCTCAGTGGATTGCTAGAACGTTTATCGCAAGGCCCACTTATTTTCGGGTCATTGCAAGTTACAAAGGCGACATCATCGAGCAGGGTAAAGTGACCCCAATAGAAGGGGAATGCCTCTATGAGATCATGGGCTTCGAGTAGCGACCAATCGCGAACTTGGCTGCTCTTTCTGCCGTTAACAGAAAAAAATAATCAGCATTAGATGACTTTCAATCTTCTGCCCTATTCTCATGAAGACAGCTTTTTTAATTGCACAAAAATAATTGCCCCTGTTATTGATTGAAGTCTTTACTTTCTTCCGATCAACAATGATCATCATTATTCATCTATTGATCATAAAACATTTTGGAAAATGATTCGAGGAGGTTGAATGCAGAACACTATTTTACGGCTTAGAATGAGATGGGGGCATATGGGAAATCTATGCTTAAAAGTCTCTTTTATTATAGCTATCTGCCTTCTCTCGGCAAGTTGCTCCATACTGATGAATTGGCATTTCAAAGACAAACTTGATGCCTCTCAAGGAAATACAACTATGACAGGACTCAAGGAAACGGTAACGGTAAGCCGTGATGCTTATGGCATTCCTTTTGTGGAAGCAAAAAACATGGAAGACATGGCTATGGTCGTCGGGTATGTGCATGCCTCCGACCGGCTCGCCCAGATGATTGGGCTGAAACTGATATCGGAAGGTAGGCTTGCCGAAATGGCTGGACCATCCGTGCTTGATTTGGACATTTACATGCGCACTATAAACCTCACAAGCGTAGCAGAGAACCTCTATCAAAATATTGCTCCCGAAAACCTTGTCATCATGCAACGATATACTGACGGCGTAAATGCTTATCTTGATCAGCATAAAGACAAAATGCCGCCAGGTATTGCTCTGGCAGACTATAGGCCTGAACCATGGAAGCCCATTGATTCCATCAAAATTTTCGCCCTGGTAAACTTTGCATTGTCCTTTAATCTTCATGAAGAAATCGCCGCCTTGAATATCACTCAAGCCATAGGCGCAGATCAAGCGGCGTGGCTGTTTCCCATCTACCCTGATGAACCTATTCCGTTTGATGAGGCCGGCAAGCTCAAAGGGATTAATTTGAACAAGGCTGCCGAAAGCATCAAGCAACTTGCCGAACTTCAACCGCTCTTAAGCTCCGTGGGTTTAAGCGGGTTCGCCGCTTCAAATAACTGGGCCATTAGTAAAAATAGAACCAAGGACGGCGCGAGTATTTTCTGCAACGATATGCACCTTCCTTTGAGTATGCCTTCCCTGTGGAATATGTTGCACATCAAGGGCGGTCCCTTCAATGTCACCGGGGTAAATATAGCAGGTATTCCTATCATCGTTGCCGGATGCAACAGTCATATAGCATGGGGCATGACCATGGTTATGGCCGATAATCAAGACTTGTTTCTTGAACAACTCAAGCCCGTAGATGGGAAACTGCATTATTTATATAAAGGGCGATGGATGCCTGTCACTGAGCGTCAGGAAGTTTTCAAAATCAAAGGTGAAGAGCCCGTTACGATAACCGTTCACGAGACCATCCATGGACCGCTTCTAAACGAAGCGCTGAGAAAGGAGCCGTTGCATTCCCTTCAGGCAAAATCATTTGATCTCCCTTACGGCGTGGCCATGAGCTGGGCGTCTGCCACCAAGGATGATGACAGTGTTAATGCTTTTTCCAAACTGAGCTTTGTGCGTTCTGTGAAGGAAGCGATTCCTGTTATGAAACAAATAAAGGCTATTCCACTGAACATGGTATTTGCGGACAAGGATAACATTGCCTGGCAGGTAATCGGCAATTACCCCGTCCGGGCCAAAGGCCGCGGACTGATGCCTTCACCGGGCTGGACCGGTGAATATGACTGGACTGGCTTCTTGGACACGGATGTATTGCCGAATCTGAAGAATCCGCCGGCCGGATTTATAGGAACCGCCAACCACCGGAGTGTGCCGAAGGATTATCCCTATGTTCTGTCATCCTCCTGGTATTGGCCGGAGAGGGCCGAACGTATCGTCCAGATGGCATCGGCAACTGATAAACACACAACACAAACAAATATGGATATGCAACTGGACACATACTCCTTGTTTATACCAAAGCTCAAGGACGTCATCCTAAAAGGAACGCTTGCCAGCGAGATTATAAAAGAAATCGACAGATGGAAGGATGCAAAAATGGCGGAACGGGCGCACCGTGCCATTACCATGTTGAAAGACTTCAGTGGCGATATGAAGGCTGATTCAAAAGAGGCCGCTCTAATCGGAGCCTTCTTTCATCATGTCACGAAAAACATTTTTTTCGACGAGTTAGGGCCGGCTGATTCCAAGGCATGGAAGTCATTCCTGGTCATCAACAACGAAAGCTATAGCGCTACTTGCGACCATCTCCTTTCCCGGGGTGAAGAGAGCCCCTTCTGGGAAGACATCAATACGCCACAGAAAGAAACCAAGGCGCAGATCATTGCGCGCTCATTGGCCGATGCCGTCGCATTCTTGGAATCAACGTTAAGCAATGATCCGGATAAGTGGAGGTGGGGGGCGCTGCATACCCACACTTGGGAGACCAATACTTCTCAAATGGCATCCCATTTTGGTTTTACCGAACGTACGGCCTTAAACAGTTTGTGGTCATACTTCAACCGGGGTCCGTATCCCGCCTCAGGAGATATCTTCACCCTGAATGTGTCAGCTTATATGATGGGTAAGGATTTTTATTCCTGGCTGATTCCTTCCATGCGCATGATCGTGGATTTTAGTCTGGAAGAGCCGATGCTGGCGGTGAACAGTTCCGGTCAGTCGGACAACCCTTCGAGCCCTCACTACGACGACGGAATCAAAGCATGGCGGGATGGGAAGTATATCCCCTTTCCTTTCAAAGACGCTGCTGTTAAAGATCAATATCAAGATGTGATGCAATTCAGGCCATCAGCGGTCAGGCAGTAATATTTATTGAAAAGGCAGAACAAACAGGGATACTAGATATTCCTGTTTGTTCTCTTGATCAGACCGAAATTGCAGAACTCTTTACTGAACTGAAAGGTCCATGTCGAATTGGTTTTTTTCACTTGCCTTTGCATCTTCTAACAAACTCAGCGTATTCATCAAATGCCTCACAGGTTGTGTACTCGTATTGAAAGCCCAGTTGCTGCTTGAGCTTATCACTGTTTACCACCCAGGGATAACGAATCATGTTCAAGGCAGGATTGGGAAATTCGCTGAGGAACGAAAGGCGCAGGCTCCACGCAATGGCGTTAAAAAAGGACAAGAGCTTATCCGGTGCCGGGATGAGGATACCGCCAAGTTTCTTAACCATTTCTGCGAAAGAAATGGTACCCTCTCCACCAACATTGAAGATACCATTTTTCTTGTCACGCAATGCTAGCCAGATGATCCGTACAAGATCATCTTCGTGAACGAACTGCATGGGTTCGGTGTGCAAAGGTAAAATGACGATCTTTTTCCTCAGATAACGTGACAAGGGGTTGTCAAATCCCGGGCCAACAACAAAGCATGGACGCAAGATAATCAGGTTCATGCCATTGCTGTCTTTCATCCACTCCGGAATGGCCATTTCGATCTCACGTTTGTTCTTGCAATAGGTAAAATCAGCATTGCCACGCAACTGACTGTCTTCGGTCAGTGGATTGTCGTTGTCCGGGTGGAAACCATAGGCTGTGGAAGAACTGGTGTAGAGTATTTGTTCAACTTTGGTGCGGAAACAAGCTCGAATGACGTTACGCGTACCACCCACATTGATATCTTCCATAAGCTGTTTATTGTGGATGGGCGGCAGGACATAGGCTGTATGGATCATAGTGTCTATGCTATTATTGGCAAGTATATCTTCTATATCGTCTCGCACATCGCGTTTGTAAAAGTGAAATTTTGGAATAAATTCTTTCCGAGGGTTGATGTCGATGCCAACGATATTTTCAATCTCATCCTTTTGGGACAGGAACCGTGCTATTTTGTTGCCGATATAACCACTTGCTCCTGTAATACAGACATTACGCATATGCTTGGCTCCTATAGCAGAACAACATCATCGACATAAATCAAACTGAGCCTTTCCGGTTCAGATACTATTACTTTTGACGCTTTCTGTTTCCTTTTTCTCGTAAAACCAAAGAAGGGATGTAACTCGCCATGCGACGAGGAAATATTCTGGTCAAAACAGATGCAGCAAACCAGTTTTGAATGCCGGGAATGTAGATTCGTTTTCCATTTTTGAAAGCATTCACTCCCTTGCGGGCAATATCTTCCGGGGAACTGAGGCCGCTAATAGAAAACCACCAGAGTTTTTTGGGAAATCCTTTCCCGCGAAGCAACGGTGTATCCGTATAGGAGGGGTTGAAGGTGCAGATTTTAATACCGGAAGCTTTTATTTCTTGGCCTACCGCCTCACTGAGGCTTTGCACAAATGCCTTGGTGGCGCCGTAAACGGCATGGTGTGGTGTGGGTTGAAAGGCCGATGCGGAAACGACGTTAAGGATCCTGCCGGATTTACTTTTCATTAAATCTGGTAAAAATAATCTCATAAGTTTTGCATAGGCAATAACATTGACCGAAATCATTTCGATCTGCCCGTCCAGAGGCAGCTCGGCAAAGCATCCATAAAGCATAACCCCGGCGTTATTGACAAGGATGTCGATGCCCTCGCCGGTTTGTACGACCTGTTTATGAAGTAACTCTGGTCCTGAAGCCAAGGAGAGGTCAACAGGGAATTTTTTTGTTTTGATATGATATTGATGTTCCAGGTAGTCGGCCCAATGATAAAGCTGATCTTCTTCACGGGGGTGGGAACCGAGAAAGAGATTGGATCCTTCGCGGGCAAAACACTCTGCAAGAGCCTTTCCAATGCCTGAGGCGGCGCCGGTAATCAGGACATTTTTACCTTTGAGTTTCAGCATTTTACCTCTTTTCTTTAACCATATTATTCCCTCTTCTTGTTTTGCCCATCAACTGACGACTCGTCGCGTAAGGGGGAGCAGGCGGATTTTGAGGCACAATCCCGCCTGCTCTTGGAGAGTCAACGTATGCAACATCATCTAGGGTTTACATCTTTTCCAGGATGTGGATACACATGGCCGCTTCTTCAACACCGATGTTACCGCCGCCGTTTTCCGCCAGACCAATCTTTGCCCCTTCAACTTGTCTCTTCCCTGACTCACCGCGGAGCTGCATCACAATCTCATGGATCTGGGAAAGTCCGGATGCGCCAATGGGATGACCTTTGCATTCGAGCCCTCCGCTGGTGTTGATGGGTTTTTTACCGCCCAGCGTTGTCGCTCCCGATTCCGCGAAAGGCCCTCCCTCACCCATTGGACAAAAGCCCATGGACTCCGTTTGGTGCAGTTCCCCCCAGGATGTGGCATCGTGGAGTTCTGCCAGATTGATATCCTCTGGTCCGACACCAGCCATATTGTAGGCCTGCTTTGCCAGACGTTCACCGATATCCGGGGCGTTTAAGTCGCGATCTGAACCGGTACCCAGGACGGAAGCCCGGATGTGCACAGGCCGGGCGGCAGTCAGTTTTTTCAGAAATTTTTCAGAACAAATGATCGTTGCTGCGGAACCGTCCCCGACTGGAGCACACATGGCGCGCGTCAGGGGATAGGCCACCATCTTGTCGGCCAGAACCTCATCTGCCGTCATGACTTGCTGATACTGAGACAGAGGGTTGAGGGATCCGTGGAAATGGTTTTTCGCGCAAATCACGGCAAGCTGCTGCTGCGTTGAGTTGAACCGGCTCATGTGCCAGCGCGCCCCCATGGCGTATGCATCCATGAAAATGCTCCGTCCTTCCCCCGGCGCCGATTGGTCGGCTGGGATCTTAACGGTGAAGGTTTTACTGATTTCCATCAGATTTTGGATGTGCTTTTCAAAATTGCCCACGTCCATACAGGTACCGTAAGCGCTCAGTGAAAGCATTTTGTTCGGGTTTGTGATCTTTTCCGAACCGACGGCCATGGCCACATCATACATCCCCGCACGGATTCCCGTGTAGGCGAGGTACAACGCGGTAGAACCGCCGGCACAGGCGTTTTCAACATTGGTAACAGGAATATTACCGACCCCCATGTGACGCATAACAACTTCCCCGCGAATAGAATGCTGATTATCGAACATCCCCCAGAACGTGTTAGAGAAAAAAATAGCATTGAGTGCTTCCTTCGTAAGCCCGGCATCCTTAAGGGCCAGGTCGATGGCCTCATGGGCCATAGAGATTACGGTTTTGTCGGGATATTTGTTGAACCGGATCATCCCCACACCGATGATATAGACATTACCCATTTGCATATTCCTCCTTGAGCAGCGCAGTGCCGATTCCGATTGCCAGAGAATCGTTGGAGCCATCTTCGATCATGGAGGCCCGGGCATCGCGGAAGAGTTTTTCGATGGGATATTCCTTGCTGACGCCGTTACCGCCGAATAACTGCACGGCGTCACTCGCTACCTCAAAAGCGGCATTCGTGCAGAAAACCTTTGCGGCGACGGAGTAAGGAACGGCAGGCGGCGTGGTGTTCATATTGTAAATCATCGCCGCTCTTGATAATTGTCTGGCAGCTTGAACCTTCGAAAACATGTCGAAGATTTTCTTTTGCACCCATTGGTGATTGGAGATGGTTTTACCACCCTGTACCCTTTCTTTGCAGTACTGCACGGCCAAATCGTAGGCGGCCTGGGCAACGCCGGTAAAAAAGGCGCCCATACAGGCGTTGGCCGTTGCCAGCGTGATGTCCGTCATCATCTCGTAGCTTTCTGGATCTATAATCATGTCTTCGCCGGGGCAGATGGCGTCGTCGAAGAATATCTCTCCCTGAGGAAGTTCTCTCTGTCCCATCTTGTCCAAGGGCTTTCCTCTGGAAACCCCCGGCTGTGTCAGGTCTATGAGGCAGATACCGCCGCCGTTCATGCCCTGGGCGCTGTCTATATTAACGAATAGAGCGGCATTGGTGGCAATAGGACCATTCGAGACCCAGGCCGCTTTTTGTCCGTTGATGATCCAGTCGCCATTTTTCTTCTTGGCTTTGACCTGCTGGGTGATCTTGGGATCATGGAAGAAAGGCGTGCCCGGCATGAGAATATCGGAACCATGTTCCGGTTCGGTTATGGACCAGCAGCTCATGATGCTGGCATCTTCGCATTCCACAAAGGGGATAATGAATTTATCAACCAGATGATCATTGGGCACCATGCAGGCGTAAAAGGCCGAAAAAATGCTGACTCCCAAAGACACGGTGAAGCCGGCGCTCCCATAGGCCAGCTCTTCAAAAAAGATATGCACGGACAGGGGATCAAGGCCCATGCCACCGTACGCATCGGAAATCAGTGCGGTATGGTATTTATTCTTATACATCTGTTTCATACACTTCCAATAGAGTGAATCCTTTGCGATCACTTCCTCCGGCGAGAGCTTGTCAAGCTCAATGGACGCCGGCCGCAGCACTTCCATGGAAAACTTGTGTACGGATTCTTTCAGGGCAATATGCTCGTCTGTTAAGTCCAGGTTTAGATCTCTATAAGCCATAATTATCTCCTTTTATGATCATAAAGCTTCATAAGGTTCATTGCATCCGCAATGTCATTGACGCGATACTGCGGCTATTTGAAATCTTCGTATTTGTAAATGTCGCCTTCCTTTTTCTCGAACATCTCCTTCAAGACCCGGGTCAGCGCCTTTTCGGTAATTGTCTTCGGTATCTCTTTCACCACGTGCAGGTACGAGGGGATAAAATTTCCTTCCAACTCGTTTTTGCATTTCTGATAGACGGAGGCGGGATCGATAACTTTGTCTTCAAACGGAGCAATGGCTGCCACCAGATCGCTTTCGCCCGGGGAGCCGGAAGCGGCTGGTATGCCGTAAACGCAGGCCTCGCTCACATCCGGGTGCCGTCCAATGATGGACTCCACGAAATCGGGCTGGATGAAATCGCCAAAGCGACGCAGTTCCGTACCCTTCCTGAAGTCAAAGAAATACCAGCCGTTTTCGTCCTTGTGAACCATATCGCCTGATCTCAGCCAACCACCCTTCGTCTTGTCCTGGGACTCCTCCGGCAATCCCAGGTAATCCACTTTCGTATCTCCCCGGATCATGCGCGAAATGAGTTCACCCGTCTGTCCTGTCGGAACAGGATTGTCATGATCATCGACGACCTTGAATTCCATAACACCGGGAACCGGTTTGCCGAACGATCCGACGGGACCCTGGCCGAGGGGTTTATAGGCAAACCCCCCCTCTACTGCACCGTACCACTCGAGAATCTGGACATTGAAGCGCTTTTCAAAACCTTCCCAAATGGCCATGGGTGTCCCGGCACTGATAACAACCTTGACAGGATTTTCTCCGTCATCAGGTTTCTCCGGCTCGTTGTAGATGCCGGCTGCCATACCTCCCAGAAGAGAGAATGACGTGCATCCATATTTGCGGCAGATGTCCCAGATTCTGCTTTTTGTAAATCTTGGGCTGAAAACCGCCTTGATCCCCAGACTGAGGGCGGGGAAAAGGGTTACAGCCTGGGCGTTTCCGTGGGTAAGTGAAAGACCATTGTAAAGGATGTCGTCGGATTTGTATTTCCAGACGATACTGTTCAGGATATTAAACAGCCCCGTGCGATTGTTCCTGATCATGACTCCCTTGGGATCTCCGGTTGTGCCGGAAGTGTAAATAATCTGCATGGGGTGGCGCACATCCATGATCTGCTGTTCCACCGGTTTCCAGGTGTCCTTTCCCATCACCTCGTTCAAGGCGTGATGTTTTGTGGAAACGGCAATATTCTGTCCCGGTTGGTAGGCGACGGTGATAAATCGCAGGGTCGGCACATCGGCAATTACCGCCTCCAGGTCTTCCAGGCATTCACCCGAAACAATGACTGCCCTGGCCTTGCAGTTGTTGAGGAGGAACTTTAGTCGCTCCCCCTTGTTGCGGGGATCCACGGGGACGGCAATGGCGCCGACAGTCACACCTGCCATCATTCCGCAGACGAACTCCGGATGGTTTCTCATATAAATGGCGAACGTATCGCCTTTGCCAATCCCTTTGTCCATAAAAAGCCGGGCAATTTTATTGGAACGCTCATGAAGGATGCGATAGGTGAGAATGTCTTCACCGTGTTCGCCGTTTTCAAAAATGTAGATCTCCTTGTCCGGCATTTCATCCGCCCGAATTTCGATCAAATGGGAGGCGATAACCTGATTAAGATGAGCTTTTGATGCCATGATTTATTTTCCTCCCTTAAATTTTGAATGTGCCTTCGTCTTCCACAGCGCCGATGAATCCCCTCGTGAAGGTAGGAAATTCTTTCTGGAAGGTTTCATCCCAGTGTTCTTTTGTCCAATATTTGTGTCGGTCGAAATAAGGATCATTCTTGGCGGCGCTTACCGACACACTGACGACCAAATCCACGTCTTCAATCAATTTCAAGGCGAAGGCTGCCATTCCAAGGGTACTAAATACACGGCAGTGAAGTCCCATTCTCCAGGCCACGGATGCTGCCGCATTGGTGGCGATGTTAATGTTAATGTTTTTAAATTGGCAACTGGGCCCCCATGCCGTCAGCGATTCCACGACTTCGGCCTTGTTTAGTTCGGCGCAGGTTTTATAACCGCAGGCGCCACAGTTGTAATTGAAGTCCGATTTTCTTTTATCCCCCAAGAGAAGGAGTCCGCAGGGCTCTTTGATCAGCTCCATGACAAAACGACCGTCACGGGCAGCCAGAGGTGACATATCGGCCAGGGAGTATGAGAACTCGCCAATTGCCGCCATCTCATCCTTTCCCAGGGATACTATCTGTACTGTATTTCTGTTATTAAATCTGAAGCTGTTGTGAGCGGCTACGGTCATCAATTCTAAGGATCTATCCAAGCCACTTTGCACCAGATCATTCATGTCTCGAATTGCCATTTTTGCCTCCTGATGTTTGTTGATATATTCAGCTATAGATGGATCTGAACTGCGGCCATAACCTCTTGATGATCCGGTCATTCATACTGCGTTCGTTTATCTCACCGTATTTGAGTGGAATATCCCGGAAGGGGCTCTTTTCCGTAATCGAGATGGCTACCGCCAAAGCGAAACCGGTGACACGGGGTAAGATCTTCATCCTCATGGCCGCAGCCCCGACAGACCAGAAAACACCATAGTCTATCCCCAGATTTCGTGCCTGGGAGATAATGCCATCGATGGCATAGGAAATGTTATTGGCCCGGAAGATACAAAGGGGACCTTTGAAGGCGACATCGTTGCCATCGGGAAGTTTTTCCGTTTCTCTCAGCGATTCACAGGTCATCTTACCGCACATATTACAGTTGATATCGGCCGGATCAGTAACACAACGAAGGGATGTAACCACCAATACCGCATCGGCGTCGCGCAGCATGGCGGCATCTCTTTTGAAGAAATCCCAAGCCTTGTTTTGGCAGGACATGCTTTCCATACCCTGACAAAGGTCCTCTATTGCACATGGATCATCAATGATATGAATCGTACATTCACCGACGCCTCCCACGCGGGGTGAAGTCGTTCCGGAAGCAAGCAGCAGCCGGGAGGCAATTCTTACTGCTTCCAGCCTGTCTTGCTCGAATTGTTTCATGCTCTTTTCGATACTCATAAAATCCTCCCTTTCTTCAGTAAAATATTTTTACAGGCCGTACTTACGGGAGATCTCCGGATAGGCCTCGTAGGCCGGCTTCAAGAGCGGAAGCAGCTTCAATACTTTGGGAAGAGGCCCCTTGGCCTTGATCAAACCCTTAGCTAAGGCAATGGGCATCGATACTTCCTGTAGCCAGAACTGATGGCAGGTATCACCGCTGAGAGTCATTTCAATTGTTGGTTTAGTATCGGAATCTCCGCAGATGACGCCGCTTTCGGGTGTCAGCCAGATGACCCCGCTGGGATCGTTGATGGTAAACTTGATGGTAATGTTGGACTCGACGAATTTTGGTCCAACGGAAGGGTGATTCATAAGTGTGTTAAAAAGGGTGCCGAGGACTTCATACATTTTTTCGGTATTTGCGAATACTGCCATAATACTTCCCTCCTTCATCTGTGTCTTATTGGTGGTTTAGTTTATATAACCTTTCGCTTCATCCGTTTTTTAAACAACGTTCCCTCCTTACTTTATTTTTCAGTTATAGATACATCGTCATTGATCTGTTATTTTGTTGCGCAGTATCTTGTTGCTAAAAAACAATAGAACTAAAATTCTTGTGCTTTGGTTATGAACTTGTTGAGAAGATTGATAGTCGTTTTAGCGTGAGAGGGAAGAAATATCCTGAGATCTAGAAATGTAAGATGTCGCCTTAGGCCGCGAGGAAAATAAGTCTTGAGGTCAGAGTAATATGGTATGATAAATGGCAGACAGGAACTATTTTGGGCATTCTGAATCACGATATTCTCCCTGGCAAACATTATGGTAAACATTGAGTCGCGTAGTTATATTTTGTTCTGACTACCGGATAATAAACCGTTAATTGTGTCCGTGAATGATGCAATTGCCCATTGCGTTGAGTGACTATCCCGATCAATGTACCAGCGAACAGCCAAGCCATGATATACAGCTGATATGGCCTTTGCTGTTGCATCGGGATCCGAACAATTGAAAATTCCTTCATCATTGCCTTCAATAATGGCTTTCTTGAGGAGTTCTACCCAATTATTTACCCATTCATGGAATAATGTCCTGTAGCTTTCCTTGTGGCATGCTTCAGCCATAAAATCGAAGAGGAGTGGGTAGCCGGTTGAAACGTCGGGATCTTGCCAATTATAGAGCCAACCAAAGGAAAGCAATTTGGAAAGAGGAT
>CAZOPH010000011.1:22580-29684 GCA_964581635.1 uncultured Smithella sp. | reverse complement strand
ATTTCTTCGTCCACTGTATGGCTTCGGCTGCTTTGCCCCAGAAGACATCGGGCTGGTTGATAGACTGTCCGTAAACATCCTGGTACCTCAACGAATCAGACATAACGCCTCCTTTTATCATAGTACAGTTTTTGATGTTACCTTTTCTGAATCAGCCGAGTGATCGTTCAAACAAGGCTTGGATTGCTTTTTTGCCTTTATGTTCAAATTTTCGGCGTTGGCCCCGAATTCAACTTCTGTAACCTACGCGCCTCCGCTCAGTAAAATACAATCCTCTTGCTAAATTTTTTTCCTCTTCATTTCTCCTGTTGATGAGTTAACTAGAAAATCTAACGATTTGAAAAAACAACATTAATCTATCTTTGAGTATATTCATGATTGGCCTATAAACGAATATCTGTCAAGATAAAATATAGGAGATAAAAGATAGGAGGAAAATGGGCTTTAAACAGCAATATTGTCATGTTCCTGGGGATAGGATATATAGTCGCCCATGATCAAAGGCGCTGCTAAAATTAGAAATCTGCTGAGCCGCCAACTGCTTGCCTGGTACAAACGCCATCAACGTTCGCTCCCCTGGCGGGAAACAAGCGATCCTTACCGTATTTGGATCTCGGAGATCATGCTTCAGCAAACCCAGGTGGATACGGTGATTCCTTACTACTTTCGTTTTTTGAAAAATTTCCCGAACGTTTATGCGTTGGCGCGCGCTCCCCTGCAGCAGGTGCTCAAAACGTGGGAAAATCTGGGTTATTATTCACGGGCCAGAAATATTCATGCCGCCGCGCAAATCGTTGTCGACCAGTTTGACGGTCGGATTCCCGACACCATCGAAACAATCAAAACGCTTCCCGGCATCGGCAAATATTCAGCCGGCGCTATTCTGAGCATTGCCTACGGACAGGCCCTTCCCGCAGTTGACGGCAATGTCCGTCGGATTCTGAGCCGCGTTTTTGCCATCCGCAAACCGCTGGATGATTCCCGGGAACAAAAAATATTGTTTGAGCTGGCCGCGACGCTGGTTCCCGCCAAACGTCCCGGTGACTTTAATCAGGCACTGATGGATCTGGGCGCAATGATTTGCCAGGTGAAAAATCCCAACTGTTCGATTTGTCCCCTGGCTTCAATTTGCCGTGCGTGGCTTACTGATTTACAAAACTCTCTCCCTGTGAAGCGGAAAGCCCTGACCATTCCACGCAGGCAGTCGGTAGCCGCCGTCATCCGCAACCCAGAAGGCTTGCTACTGGTTGTGCAGCGGCCTGCCACTGGATTACTGGCATCTTTATGGAAATTACCGGGAGGATTTGTTGAAGACGGCGAGAACATGGAAAGCAGCTTGAGGCGTAGTGTAAGAAAAGAGCTGGGCATTTTCATCCGTGCGGTAAAAAAGCTCGCGTCTGTCAATCATGCATACACACACTTCCGCATAAAACTTGACACATACGAAAGTATTTTATTGAAAGGCGAACCTAAAGCGCTTGCCTGTCAGGAATGGCGATGGGCAACACCTTCGGATTTGAACAAGCTGCCTTTATCAAAGATTGACAGGACGGTTATTGCAGTTCTTGCATCTCATTCACGATGATTTGAAATTCGTCACATCATGCCGAGAGGGTAAATTACGTTTTTGATATGTACTATCCAATTTTTAATGCAACAAACTGAGTCTTTCCCGTTCTGACGTCTGCTCGTGTAGAACTTCCACTTAGAGCCCATAGTTTTCAATAAACTCAACCAGTTGTTTCTTGGCGAAGAGGCTCTTGAACTCAAACTTCACTCCACGCCTACGATAAGTTGATCCTTCTGAGCACTCAACATCTGATGTTGTCTTAAATCCGATTGTTGCAGGCATACCTTTAGATAAACTAATACGTCCAGAATTGGCCAGATCACGAGGCGAGCCTTCGTAAATGAAGGCGAATCCACCAAAGCTAATATCTATAACGTCAACCTTCCGTTTAATTGTAGTTCCCTCAGCTGTGGGAACTACAAGATCAAAGCTACAATTTACCAGATGCCGGGGATAATATCTCCTATCCTTGAAGAATAACCTCTTAAGAAATTGTAGCATAAACTCCCCCCTGATTTTGCAAGTTGGGTATGCCACAGATCGACTGCCAACTTCAGTTTATCACTTGCCTTTAAAATAACACCGATTAAGAATTGAAATCAAGCATATTCGGGGAGCGCGATATTTGCCGCTCGCAGGACGGTATCAGGTAGCGCACAAATCAGGGATGCAGGCCTGGTTGCATGATTTCTTGGATTCGGACCCTGTGGCGTTCAAAATCTTCTTCGCTTTCCCCGGAGGTCAGATCCAGCATCTCGCCAAAGCGTAAGGTGACACGCGCAAAGGGTTTCGGGAGCATGAAGCGATCCCAGCTGTTAAAATACCAGGCCCGATCTGCAGAAGTGTAGAATGGGACAACAAGGGCTCCGGAAGCTCGTGCCAGGCGAACGACGCCCGCTTTGACGACTCCAGCCGGTCCTCTCGGTCCATCCAAGATATGACCGCCAAAACCAGATTGTAACAGATGATCGATCATTTCTTTCAGGGCTCGGCTCCCGTCTCGTGACGAGGATCCTCGTACTGTATGCCAGCCGGTTTTCTCGGCAATCCTGGCGATGATGTCGCCATCTTTACTCTGGCTGATCATCAGGGCCGGGCGATAGGCGGCATAGGTCTTATAGTGACGAATGGCCGAGAAAAATTGTTGATGCCAGCAGCACAAGAGGACCTTGCCGCCGTTCTGCAGGTACGTAAGCCAGGTTTTTTCGTTTTCGATGTTGAGGCGGAAGGTCCAACTGTAGATGCGGACGAAATGATACAGCAAACCTTGAAGCATGTCCGCTAGTAAATATCGATATTTTTTTAGCATCAGGGCCTTCTTTCAGTACGGAGATGAAACAGCTGCCGCGCGATTGTTACTTACGCTTCAAAATGCCTGCCATAATAATCATTTACCTAACCTGCTTTTGATACCTATACCACAGGTAAAGTTTGAGTTCAGCCATTTTTTGATTATCTACGATCGAAATCCTGTATGACTTGGCGAAAAAAGAAAACAACATGAAGTAACGAACAGAAATTCAATATTATTCGCTTAAACGATATGCGACTAACAATTACTCTCTTTCGATCGGTAATAAACAAGATTCGCGTCCGACCACACAGACTGGTGCCACCCCTCTCCCTTTCATACCAACATTCAATTGACACACAAGATTATTCTTCATATACTTCCGCCGCGAAAAGGTAATATCTTATCAATATCAATGGAGTTTTTCTATGAGTAATGCCGTGATTGGCCCGATGAAACCGAATTTTTTAACTTTAACCCCGGCCTGTGTACTTTTGGGAGTCGCAACGGCCTTTTGGTCGGGAGCTCCCCTTAACCCCGTCTATATTGCCCTGATACTGATCGGCGCCCTTTTATCCCATATCAGCGTGAATGCACTCAACGAATATTATGACTTTAAGAGCGGGCTTGATCTGATTACCGAGCCAACACCGTTTTCCGGCGGAACCAAGATCCTGCCGGAAAACCCTGAAAAGGCCCATTTGGCCTTAATTACAGGTTTGGTTAGTTTAATTTTAACGGCCTGTATCGGTGTTTACTTCCTGATAGAACGAGGGCCGTGGCTACTGCCCTTGGGCATCCTGGGATTGATCACCGTCTATGCTTATACACCATTGATTACACGCAGTCCTCTTCTGTGTCTGATTGCCCCCGGCCTTGGATTCGGGCCGTTGATGGTGATGGGTACTGATTTTGTACTGACCGGTCATTATTCCTGGACCGCCGCCATGGCTTCTCTGGTGCCGTTTTTCTTGGTCAACAATCTGTTACTCCTCAATCAGTTTCCTGATGTTGAGGCGGACAGGCAAATTGGCCGGAATCATCTACCCATACGAATCGGACGCAAGTTCAGCTCTATCGTATATGCCATTTTTCTGTGTTTGACTTATGTGGCGATCCTTGCCGGATGTCTTTTAAGAGTGCTTCCCCCGGGAGCCCTGATCGGGCTTTTCACGTTGATTCTTGCCGTGCCTGTGATGCGCGGCGTCATGCGCTATGCCGATGATATTCCGAAGCTTCTCCCTTTCATGACAAAAAATGTGATTATCAATATCAGCACGCCGGTGCTGATAGCATTAGGATTATTTTTCAATCGATATTTTTTATAAGAAATATTATAGAATTAAGTTGATATTATAATATTCAGCAATAGAATAATGGAGTTCTTATTAAACTGATTTAAGTGTAGTAGGCAGGTGTACAATTGTTTCTTAATTTCCCTACCGATTATATTATTTTAACCAATTTGTAACAAAAGGAGGGTTTATGAAGGTTATTAAAAAAGTCTTAATTGCAATAGTAGTTATTATCGCCGCGTTAATTGCCTTTTATTATGCTATGCCCGAAAAGGTGGCTGGTTATATGATAGACGCAGCCAGAAGTAAGGCTGGACTCATCAAAAAAGAAATCAAGATTGATGATCATAACATCGTTTATCTGGAGGGAGGCAAAGGACCGACCATATTACTTTTGCATGGTTATATGGGAAGCAAAGACAATTGGGTAATGCTAGCACCCTACTTAACGAAGGATTACCATGTGGTGATCCCCGATCTCCCCGGCTACGGAGAAAGTTCCATGATCGAGAAAGATTTGTACGATCTATCAAATCAGATGTCTCGTTTGCATAAATTTGTCCAGGCACTCGAGTTGAAAAAATTTCATATCGCAGGTAATTCCATGGGCGGTTTATTTGCGGGAACTTATGCCGTGCGCTATCCTGATAAAATTCTCAGCGTGGGACTTTTTGACGCCGGAGGGGTCAAGTCTTTAGAAAAAAGCGTAGTGTATAAAATGGTAGAAAAAGGGGAAGAAAATCCACTTTTATTAAAAGACAGCAACGATGTGCCGCGATACGTGGCACTACTTTTCGTTAACCGGCCAAGTCTGCCTTCCCCTATCGAGAAAGTAATGGTCAAAACGGCTTTAGCCAATCGCAATTTTTATGAAAAGGAACGCAAAGAAATCTTTCCTGATTTTTACTCTCTCGAAAAAGACCTGCCGAATATCAAAGCGCCAGCTTTAATTCTTTGGGGGGATAAGGATCAAGTCATTGATATATCCAGCGTGCCGGTTTTCGAAAAGGGATTACAAAATCATAAGACTGTAATCATCAAGGATTGCGGCCATGTTCCCATGATGGAAAAACCGCAGGAAACAGCAACGCATTACATGAATTTCATTAAAAGCATCAAAAGTTAATGGGGTGATTCTGGGCAATGTGAAGCTAGGCGGAGCAAAGGTTAAATAGAATATTGCACGATAAAAGATGATACAGGTGGCGACCCAACTCGTAAAATCTTTGCTTTTGAAATCGGTCAAAAAAGATTACGCCTGATGTGGTTAGGGTGAAGATGGGAGATGGATGAACAAAAAATAACGGAAGATGCCGTTACGACCATGAGCCGCTACGTGCAGTTTGATACAACCAACCCGCCGGGCAATGAAATGCAGGCTGCTCTGTGGCTGCGCGATCAGTTGGTCAGCCGCAAGATCACCTCCGACATCAAAATCCATGAACCGGTTGCCGGGCGCGGCCTGGTTGTCGCGCGTATTTCAGGGACGGAGAATCTCAAACCGCTGATGATTAACCATCATATCGATGTGGTCGCCGCTGATTCTTCAAAGTGGACGTATCCTCCTTTCAGCGGCAAGGTGGCCGATGGTTTTGTATGGGGACGAGGTACGCTTGACACCAAGGGCCTGGGGGTTATGTTCCTTCTGGCCCTGGAATCACTTCTTCAAGAGGGCGTGAAATTCCGCCGACCCCTTGTTTTTACAGCGGTGCCCGATGAAGAACCGGGCGGGGAAAACGGTATGCGCTGGCTTGTGGTGAATCATTTAAAAGAAATCGATCCCGAATGGGTTTGGGATGAAGGCAGTGGCGGCGTAAAAGATGTTTTCGGGCAAGGAATTATGTTTGCCATTGCCGTTGCTGAAAAACAAATTTATCGTTTCCGTCTCATTGCAACAGGCGACCCCGGACACGGTTCCATGCCGCACCGAAATAGCGCTAATGTTACGTTACTGCATGCCCTGGAAAGGATTATCGATACCCCACGTCCTTTGCGTGTCGATGACGCAGCTGTGATGATGTTCAGGAAGCTTGCGCCGACGCAGAAATTTCCCACATCATGGATGCTGCGCCATCTTACCAATCCGTTAATTTTGATGCTGGCAGGCAAAGCGCTGGCTGCGGATAAATTTACCAACGCGGTGCTGCGGGATACGATCAGCCCCAATGTGATCAATGCCGGCTACCAGATTAATGTTATCCCGGAACAGGCCGTGGCGCAACTGGATTGCCGCTTGCTTCCTTCAACCAATGCTGAAGAATTTCATCACTGGCTTGTCAGGCGCATTGCCGATGACCGTATCAAGATAGAAATGATCCAGGCGTCGCATCCTTCAGGAGTCGCGCCCATGGATAATCCGTTTTATGAAGCGGTAACAGCCGCTGCTTGCAAACATTCACCTGGAGCGGGTGCCTTTCCACTGCTGATGGCCGGAGCGACGGACGGCCGTTACTGGCGTGAATGTGGCTATCCGGCTTACGGTTTTACGCCGATGATTCTAGAGCGCGCGGATCTGAACCGAGTCCACGGTATTGACGAACGCATCTCTATAGAAAATCTTCTTCTCGGAATCAAAATGACGAAGTACATCCTCAAAACCCTGTGCGCGTAAGAGATTCGAATGGCATCTAAATCAAAAACAATGTCGCAGAGGCTATAAAGAGGCAGGTAGGGAAAGGTTTCAATAACCTAACCACCTGACCACGTGATCACCTGAAGGTGGCTCGAGGTGGCGCGAGGTGATACGCGATCATCAGGCCGTTCCCTTTTTTAAGATGCCCTAAGCGCATCGACAATCTTCATTCTTGATGCACGCAATGCAGGCAGGACACCGCCGATTAATCCCATTGCGAGCGCGAAGATCATCGATTCTAAAATAATGTCGGGTGTCAGTGTAAATTTAAACGCCAGTTCGGAAAACGTCTGAAAGTTTACCGTGGAGATCGAGA
>CAZOPH010000011.1:0-22480 GCA_964581635.1 uncultured Smithella sp. | reverse complement strand
GTAAATTTAAACGCCAGTTCGGAAAACGTCTGAAAGTTTACCGTGGAGATCGAGATAAACTGCATGAACGACGCGAAAAACAATCCGATAAACCCGCCGATGAAACCCAGAAGCAGCGATTCGGTCAGAAAGGCCAGCAGAATATTGCGCCTGCGAAAACCCAGAGCCCGCAAGGTGCCGATTTCCGCCGTGCGGTTGGCAACGGCGGAATACATGGTAATCATTGCGCCGATAATCGCGCCGATGGAAAAGATAACAGTCAGTGACATGCCCAGAATCCTCAAAAACTTGGCCATTACTTCCGATTGATCCCGATAATACTTTGTTTCGCGTTTAGCCTCCAAGGTAAGGCGCGGATCTTTTTCAATTGCGGCTTTTACCGCATCAAAATCATCAGGATTTTTCAGTTTAAAAATCAATGAGTTAAAGATTGTACGTCTAAAAGCTTGCATGACCTGATCTACGTCACCCCAAATTTCCGAGCTAAACCCGGTATTACCCGCATCAAAGATTCCAACCACCGTCCAGGTACGCATCCCCCAGTTCAAAGTCTGCTGCAACCCCACGCCCTGAAATCCTTTGGCAATACTGTTGCCAACGATAACTTCCGATGAACCCGCACGCAACATCCGTCCCGCTACCAGCTTTACCTGCGGACGAAGCGGCAGGGATTCGGCCTGGATACCACGCACCGTCACGTTGGAATGGCTGGAAGACTGTTCTGCCCCTTTTTTTTTCAGGGCGATCAGCACAACCGACTCCTTGGCCATCATCGTCTGTCCCTGATTTCCTGTGGCCACCTGCGGCAGCATTTCCACAATGGAGGCTGATTTACGATCGATGATGCTCATAACTTCGGAAGTTGCAGCTTTGCGCACCACGACGACATTATCGGGCAAACCGGTCTCTACCAGTGTTTTTTGGAGGCCTGCGGCCATCATCAACACGACGGAGAAAACAAAGACCACCAGTGCCATGCCGGAGACGGTCAGAATTGTG
The DNA here is from genome assembly GCA_964581635.1 of uncultured Smithella sp. GTDB lineage: Bacteria > Desulfobacterota > Syntrophia > Syntrophales > Smithellaceae > UBA8904. The sequence continues at coordinate 21,481 of CAZOPH010000011.1, read as the reverse complement.
GTCAAACGGCGTTTCCAGAGATTGCGAAAACTGTAGGAAAGAGGCACTGCCGCCATCAGCCGATCCTCCTCAAGCCGTCGGCAATGCGGATTCGGATCGCATGACGGGTGGGAATGATCGCCGCAAAAAACGCGATGAGAAACGCAGCGGCAATGTCCATATAAATCGTTTGAGCGGAAACCAGAAAGACGGGGAAATACGTTGACAGCTGCTGGCCGAAGGCTTTGGCAACCGGGAAAGTCAGGATAATGCCGATTGCCGCACCGGTAAGCGTGACCACCAGCGCTTCGCCGAAAATTAGAATCGTAATGTCTGTCGCGCCGAATCCCAGCGTTTTCATGATCGCGTAGTCGCCGGTTCGTTCCCGTGTGGTCATGGCCATCGTGTTAGCCACCACGGCCATGATAATAAAAATGACGACAAAAGACACCATCTGAATCGCCGTGACAATGGCCTCGGCCATGGCAATAAAGCCCAGGTTGAAAGCCTTTTCTGTTTCTGTTAATGTTTCCGCCAGAGAACTTTTAAATGCCTTGTCGATATTGAGCGCCACATCCGGAGCGATATCAGGCCGGGTTACGCCGATCATGTAAAAACCAACCTGCTCAGCATAGCGGGGCCACATTTTTTTTATCTCTTCATTGAAATACGTCCAGTGAAAGAAATACTGGGTTTCATCAACGGTGTTATCCCGACCTGTATAGATCGCCCGTAAAACAAAATCCCAATTACCGGGGTAGATGGTTCCTTTGAGCGTGATTGTATCGCCGACTTTCCAGCCGTATTTGGCTGCAAGCTTTTGACCTGCCACAGCGCCTTTGCGGTCGGCCAGAAACGCTTTTTTCTGTTTTTCATCCAGAACAAATTCTGGATATAAAGCAAGGTAGGTACGCGGCTCGACACAAAAATTCGGAAAGAAGTTTTTTTCATTAATGTAAATCCCACCAAACCAATTGCCGTAGGATACCATCTTGACGCCTTCCACCTGCCGGATTTTTTCCGTGTAGGAAATGGGCAATGGAAAGATTATGGAAATAGCGTTGCGCGTGACCAGACGCGAGGTGGAAGCCGCTTCCACACCCGCATAAAAGGAGCTGATCACTGTACGCAAAAGGCCGAAGGCTAGAATGGCCACAGCAATCCCCAGAATGGTCAGTGAACTGCGCAGCTTATTATGAAAGGCGTTTCTAAAGAGGATTTTGAGCAGCATCATGGTTGAGATACCCTTTATCCAAATGGCGCAGCACGGAGGCGCGTTGTGCTGCGCGCGGATCGTGTGTGACCATGATGATCGTTTTCCCCATATCGTGGTTCAGCCGTTCCATCATAGAGAGAATTTCCTCGGCGGAAACACGATCCAGATCACCCGTCGGTTCGTCGGCCACCAAAATAGTCGGATCGGTAACAATGGCACGGGCAATGGCCACGCGCTGTTGCTCGCCGCCGGACATTTCGCCGGGATAGTGATCCATTCGATGGTCCAGACCCACCATGGAAAGCGCCATTGCTGCGTGTTCATGTCTTTTGCTTTTGGGTAGTGTCGTTAGATGCAGCGGTAGCTCGACATTTTCTATAGCCTTGAGCACAGGGATCAGATTATAAAACTGAAAAATAAAACCGACGGAATTGGCACGCCAGGCGGCCAGTTCCGTCTCCGTCAGGGTGGTGATATCGACATCGCCGACATGAATTTTACCTTCGTCCGCCTTGTCGATACCCGCGATCAGATTCAAAAGGGTGGTCTTACCGGAGCCGGACGGCCCCATCAGCGCCAGGAATTCCCCTTCGGCAATATCGAAAGTAATATCATGCAACACAGGAACCACCAGGCTTTCCCGATGATAGCACTTGTAAATATTTTTTATTTCAACAATAGATTTTTTTTGTTCCGTCATCATTTGGTGTTTACCGTTGATAAAAACTGTTGGGTGGATGCGCCCCTTACGTGTTACGTTCTGTGGTTAGGCTACCTTTCTGCCACCTTAATCTTTGCCCCGTCCTTCAGGCCTTTGGGCTTTAGCACGACACGATCACCCGGTTTCAAACCTGCCGTGACTTCCTGAAGGTCTCCCAATTGGCCACCGGTGGTAACATCCGTTTCACGCACTTTGTTGTCCGAAAGCAGATAGACGATGTTTTTTTCTTTGACACGGACCAGAGCCGATTGACTAACAGCAAGCCTGGCTTGAAGTTCTTCGGATTTGAGCTCGCGGGAAAGAAAAGACACTTTCGCACTCATATCCGGCAGCATCCGCGCATCTTTGTCAAGAAACCGCACTTTGACCAGAACCGTTGCTTTGGCGCGGTCCACGGTCGGCACGATGGCATGCACTGCGCCGCGGAAATGTTTATCGGACAAGGCGTCGAGTTGAATATCGCAGGGCTGTCCAACTTTAATCAACGTGATGCTGGTTTCGGAGACATCCACTTCGACCTGCAGCGAATCCATATCCGCCAGTGTGACGACGGCCGCTTTGGACGTGGATGATGCGCCCAGCGGGGTAACGATATCGCCCACATCCGCGTTTTTGGTCAGCACCACGCCGTCAAACGGCGCCCGGATTAAGGTGTAATCGAGATTTGCCTCGGCGCCCGAAAGAGCGGCGGTTGCAGATTCTACCGCCGCCTGAGCTGCTTTCACGGCTTCCTGCGAGCGCAGATAACGGGTATGGATCATGTCGTAATCCGATTGCGCAACATAGCCACCTGCGATCAACCCTTGATAGCGGTTATGTTCTTGCGCAAGATTATCCCGCTCCACCGCGGCCTGCTTGAGTATCGCTCTGGCGTTGGCCAAATTGGCTGTAACCTGCCCTTTCACGGCGGCAACATCGGCGTTTTCCATCCGCGCGAGAATTTGTCCTTTTTGCACTCGGTTGCCTTCTTCGACCAGTAACGCCGTCAAGCGACCCGTCATCTTCGAGGCCACTGCCGCCTTGCGCTGTGCAACGATATAACCGCTGGCGTTCAATACGGATAGAGACTGCGCCGGATAAACCATCGAGACGGTTGTCACATCAACTATGTTTATCGGAGCAATCACGCCGACCCGGTACAGGACGGCACCAAGGATCAGCAAAATAACCAGTGCTGCAATGATGAAAGGTTTTTTTCTGCGGCTGGTTGTGACGCTTTTTTTAGCCGATTTATCAATCTTCAGCTTACTCAGGTCTTCCTGTGGCATGTTATTTTCTCGCTTTATGATTTTTGATGAAGGTTCCTATTTTTAATAACAGAACTTTACTTAATTTGCTATATGGATAAAAAACCTGTAATTTTTTACGTTCCCTTTAATGGCTTGACAACGGCGGAACGCGTCGTTAAAATGCCTGAAATAATTATGGATAATTAATAGGAAATAAGGAGCAAGTAATGAATACACAGACGGGAACCAAGCGGGATGCGGCGTGGTCCGACTGGCAAAAACATTTGAGCGAATATATCGTGGACGCCATCCAGCGGTCGATCATTTTTACGGATATTCTCCGCAAGAGAGGAAATAACTATATCAAACATATCCGTAGCGGCCAGCCGCCAGTGCTGACATATAATTATGAAATGATTCTGAATGCCAAAAATTTTAATCGGCCGGCCAATTATGCACTGGTCAGAATTTCCGAACGACGCAGGGAAGATATACAGCCTGATCATATCGATTACCGGACAAAAAGCAAGGATCGTCCGACCAAGCCTAAAAGGCCGATTGTGATTGTTGATCCGCGTGCCGGTCACGGCCCCGGTATTGGCGGATCTAAACGCGATTCGGAAATCGGCATGGCCCTCGCGCATGGCCATCCAGTTTATTTTATCTTGTTTTACACCGATCCCATCCCCGGTCAGACTATGGCGGATGTTATTGAGGCCATGGAGAAGTTCATGGAAAAGGTTGTCGAACTTCATCCCTCCGCCGACGCGCCGGCTATCATAGGCAACTGCCAGGCGGGCTGGGCATCGGCCTTGGTTTGTGCGGACCGGCCGGACATTGCCGGACCATTGGTGCTTAACGGCGCGCCCCTGTCTTACTGGAGCGGTGTCGAGGGTGTCAATCCCATGCGCTATAAGGGAGGACTCTTGGGCGGTGTGTGGGTCAATTCATTTTTCAGCGATCTGGGCAACGGCGTTTTCGACGGCGCGAATCTGGTTCTGAACATGGAGCTGCTCAATCCGGCCAATACCTTCTGGACTAAGCAGTATAATGTATATTCGCAGGTGGATACGGAAGAGGAACGCTATCTTTCCTTTGAGCGATGGTGGGGTGGTTTCTTCATGCTCAACACCGACGAAATCCACTATATCGTCCGCAATCTCTTTGTGGGTAACAGACTTGAACGCGGCGAACTCGAACTACGCGAAGGGCAGAAGATTAGCTTGAAAAATATCGAAAGCCCGATTCTCGTCTTCGCGTCGATGGGCGACAATATTACCCCGGCCCAGCAGGCGCTCAACTGGATTCCCCGCGTTTACAGCTCTGTGGAAGATATCAAAAGACACGGTCAGGTCATTATTTATATTGTTCACAAGGAAATCGGCCACTTGGGGATATTTGTCGCAGGCTCTGTCGCCAAGAAAGAACACAACGAGATTATCGGCAATTTTGACATGATTGATTTTCTACCGCCCGGCCTTTATGAAATGGTTATTGAAGGCGATATCAAGGGCGGAAAATTCACCAGTTATTTTGCACCGCGCACATTTGCAGACATTGCCGCCTATGATGACGGAACGGCAGATGAAACGGATTTCAGCGTGGTATCCAAAATATCCGAAGCCAACGACAACATGTATCAGTTGCTGATGCGACCCTGGGTAAAATTCTGGACTACGGAACTGTCCGCGGAAATGATCCGTTATCTGCACCCGCTGCGTACCCAGCGATATATGTTTGCTGACATCAACCCTCTGATGCGGCCACTTAAAAACATCGCCTCCATCACGCGTCAGAATCGAAAACCTGCGGCGGCGGATAATCCATTTACGGCCATGGAAAAAGTCTTTTCCGAATATGTGGAAAATGTTCTCAATATTTATCGCGACTATCGGGATCTCCATCAGGAAGAATTATTTCAACAAATTTACGCCAGTGACTGGCTTAGATGCTTATTCCCGCCCGTGCAGAACGAACCGCTCAAAGATATACCGGAACATGAACATGTCGATTATGACAAGCGGCTTCAGGCGATGACACAAGGAGGCGTGGCCGAAGGTTTGATTCGAATATATATGGCAACTGCCAGAATCAATCAGGGAGTTAAAAGACAGCATTTTGAAATTGGCGAGGAAATTGCCAAAACGCACAAAATATTAAGCAAACTGCGTCCGTCTCGTTTTAAAAAAATCATGCATGAACAGACCGCAATCCTTCAGGCTGATGAAGATAAAGCCATCAAAGCCTTATCGGTTCTGATCAAAGACAAGGATGACCGCATGGAGGCCCTCAGTATCGCCCGCAGGCTATTCCTGGCAGACGGTGTGTACAACGATGATGAAAAAATCATGCTTGAAAAGATCAAAAAAGGGCTGAAGTTGTAGCTTGTATAAAAACTAAATATCTTCGACCTTTGAGTTTCATCAAAATGTTGGTCTTGAAAACCACCCTTTATTTATGGATTGATTGGTTGCTGCTCAAAATTCTGGATAATACTTTCTGAGACGCTCATCAGTCCATTTCCGTAACCAGAATAAAAACAAGGGATGTGATTCCGATCGATGGGAAAATATCTGCAAAAGAAATATGAAATCGATACCGCCCAAGCGATATCTTAAAAAAAATAAAGAAGGTAATGATGACAAATCATAAATCCGTCATTCGGGGTATCGATGTGCTGCACGATCCAAGCCTGAACAAGGGAACAGCCTTTACCGCGACTGAGCGAGACATTTTAGGGTTACATGGGCTGCTCCCGCCGCGGATATCATCTCAACAGCAACAAGTTCAACACATCATCAATAATGTTCGCCGCAAGCCCAATAACCTGGAAAGATACCTTTATCTAATCGGTTTGCAGGATCGCAATGAGCGACTGTTCTATAAAGTCCTCGTTGACAACCTAGAGGAGCTGAGTCCAATCATCTATACGCCAACCGTCGGGCTGGCTTGTCAGGAATACAGCAGGATTTTCCGTCGCCCCCGCGGGTTGTTCATTACGAAGCATGATCGCGGCCGCATCAAAGCTGTTTTACGAAACTGGCCAGGCAAGGATGTTCGAGTGATCGTGGTTACCGATGGCGAACGCATCCTAGGTTTAGGTGATCTCGGTTCAAACGGCATCGGTATCCCCGTGGGTAAGTTGTCGCTCTATACGGCCTGTGCAGGCATTGACCCGAAAGTATGCCTGCCCATCATGATCGATGTCGGAACCAACAACAAAGAGCTTTTGAATGATCTGGAATACATCGGCTTGCCGGAGCCGCGTCTGCAAAGCGAGGAATATGATTTGATCCTTGATGAGTTCATGGTAGCGGCAAGCGATTTATTCCCCCATGTCATGATTCAACTTGAAGACTTCGGAAACCAGAATGCGTTCCGTCTGCTGACAAGATATCGCAATCAATATTGTATGTTCGACGATGACATACAGGGAACCGCCAGTGTCGCACTGGCCGGGCTCTATTCGGCGCTGCGTATGACCGGCAGCAAACTGACCGAGCAACGGCTTGTGTTTTTGGGTGCGGGTGAGGCGGCTTTGGGCATCGGTGGTTTGGTTGTTTCCGCAATGGTTGAGCAAGGTCTTACCGAAGAAGAGGCGCTCAGTCACTGCTGGTTTGTCGATTCCAAGGGTCTGGTTGTTACCGGTCGAACTGATTTGGTGGAACACAAGCGCCGCTTTGCCCACGATTTTCCTTTTCATCAAAATCTTCACTCAGTCGTTGAAGCCGTCAAACCGACAGCGATGATCGGCGCGTCGGGACAGCCAGGCACCTTTACTCCGGAAATTTTAGCGATGATGGCACGAATGAACAAACGTCCGATTATCTTTGCGCTTTCCAATCCGACCTCGCAATCGGAATGCACGGCAGAAGATGCCTATCGTTTCACGAACAAGCGTGCAGTCTTTGCGAGCGGCAGTCCCTTTCCGCCGGTGGTCATCGATGATCAGACTTTTGTGTCGGGTCAGGCAAACAATGTTTACATCTTTCCCGGCGTCGGGTTGGGTGTGCTGGCAACGAAGTCACTCCGCGTGACGGATGAAATGTTTGCTGCGGCTGCCAAGTGTTTGGATCAGCAGGTGTCAAAGGATGATTTTGAACAGGGGCGGATTTATCCGTCGTTGACGCGCATCCGCGAGGTGTCGGTCGCAATTGCGTTGGCCGTTGCAAAAGTCGTGTTTGCCAGAAAGCTCACCGCGATGGCGGAACCGTCCGATTTGCTCAGTCATATCGAATCAAAGATGTACGACCCCGTCTATCCAAGGTTTCCGGCCTAGATCTCCGGTTTTGGGAGCGGGCAAGACGTGAACATCGTGAAAATTGGTAAACGGTGAATTAAAAACGTGTAGTCAAAAAAATGTGTGAGGCGTATAGGGTAATTTCGTTTTGTCACAATCGATCTTCACACATCGTAACAGTTTTCAATGTCTCACGCTACGGACATCATAAGTCGCCGAGAGGGTCGAAAATATTAAAAAATGATTTAACAAAAAAATTCATACGGGGTGTGAGTATATGGAAAATGTGGTTTTTATTAGTTGTGCGCGTACACCGATTGGTGCTTATGGCGGAGCTCTCAGAGATGTTGCGATTTATCGCCTGGCCAGCCTGGTATTGCAGGAGGCAGTCAATAAGGCCAAAATTGATCCGGTAATGATTGATGATGTCGTCATGGGATCAGCCTACCAGAACGGTGAATGCGCCAATGGTGCGCGCATGGCCGTGCTCGACGCGGGCTGGCCGGATACCGTGCCGGGTATCATGCTGGATAGGCGCTGTTGCTCAGGGCTGGATACCATCTTTTACGGGGCCATGAAAATCCAGACCGGCAATGCCGAGCTGGTCATCGCGGGAGGCATGGAATCGATGAGCCAGGGCGAACTCTATATTCCCGGTGACATCAAGTGGGGTCTCGGCGGCAAAAGCCATGAAAAATACGGCTTTATGCCTCGTGGACATGGCGCTCTGGCCATGTGGGGAATTCCTTTTTATGACAGAATTCAGAGGGGCCGGGTGATGTCTCAGCCTATCGCGCGCTATGGGGAACTAAGTTCCATGATGACCTGGGCGGAGACCGCAGCCAAGCGCGAGAAGATCACCCGAGAGGAAGCCGACCGCTGGGCGCTACGCTCTCATCAGCGGGCGATTGCAGCGCAGGATGCGGGAAAGTTTGTTGATGAAATTGTTTCTATCCCCACAGGCAAAGACAAAAACGGCGAAACCGTTTATTTAAAAGCGGATGAAGGCCCGCGCCGGGACAGCACATTGGAACGTCTGGCAAAACTTAAACCCGTTTATAAAGATGGCGTCTGCACGGCGGGAAATTCGTCATCGGAAAATGATGGTGCAGCCGTGGTTATCCTGGCCTCCGAAAAGAAAGCCAGAAAACTGGGCATAAAACCGCTGGCCTATTTCCGCTCCTGTGCGGTGGCGGCCACGGATCCAACACTCACATACCCTGCCGTCCCCGCCGCGGTAGAAAAAGCTCTGAAAAAAATTAATGCGACGATTGATCAGATCGATCTGATCGAAGTGCAGGAAGCCTTTGCCGTCCAGTGCCTGGCGGATTCAAGGCTTTCTGGCCTTTCCGACGAACAGATGGACGCGAAAGTCAACGTTAACGGGTCGGGTATTTCGCTGGGGCATCCTATTGGCGCAACCGGCGCGATGCGCCTCACCACGCTGATTAACGAAATGGTGCGCAGCGACAAACGTTTCGGTCTGGAGACCATCTGCGGCGGGGGCGGGCAGGGGATATGTATGGTCATCGAGCGCGCGTAAAGTTATTTGCAGGGAATGGCTTTAATCCGGCATGCACCGGACTAAAAGCAGATCCCTGCCTTTACATTCATTAAAAGCCGGGAGGATAAAGATATGGATTTTGCATTAACGGAAGAACAAAAGATGATTCAGGATACGGCCAGAAATTTTGCCGAAAAAGAAATTGCGCCGCATATTGAAGAAGATGAGAAAAATCATTTCTGGCGCAAAGAGATATTTCTTAAAATGGCCAAGTTGGGCTTTTTCGGCTTCTCCCTTGAAGAGCAATACGGCGGTAACGGCATGGGCTTTCTGGAAGGCGCGCTGGCCATTGAACAGGTCGCCAAAGTCCATACCTCCTGGCGGATGGCCTTCAACATGCAATGTTGGGGTCCTGCGCTTACCATTCAGAAATTCGGTACGGAGGAACAAAAGCAACAATACATTCCCAGGTTTGTCAGTGGCGAATACATCGGCAGTTTTGCAATGACTGAACCGGATATTGGCTCGGATGTCGCCTCAATGAAATGCCGCGCCGACGATAAAGGCGATTACTATCTGATTAACGGTAATAAAATGTGGATCACCAACGGCACCGTCACCAATCACGGCTTGCTGTATGTCAAAACGGATAAAGACGCGGGCGCCAATGGTGTGAGTTGCTTTATTATGGACTATAGCTTGCCCGGCATCACCCGTAAAAAAATCAACGAGAAAGTCGGCCTGTGGGCTTCCGACACGGCGGAACTGACCTTTGAAGATGTAAAAGTCCCCAAAAGTCTTTTGCTGGGAAAGCTCAATAAAGGATTCCAGATTTGTATGACGCAGCTCAACTCCACGCGTCTGGGCTGTTCAGCGGGAGCCTTGGGTCTCTCCGGCGCCATCCTGGATGCCTCGGCAAAATACGCGACGGAACGCTGCCAATTCGGGAAACAAATCGGAAAATATCAACTGATTCAGCAGCAGGTTGCGGACATGAAAGTCGGACATGAGACACTGGCGGCGCTGGTTTACAAAGCTGCGTGGCTCAAGGATCAGGGGCTTCCCAATGTCATGGAAACCTCTATGTCCAAGCTCTACGGAGCAAAAGTAGTTGTCCACGACGCGAACGAATGCATGAAGCTTTACGGCTCCTTTGGCTATTCCGATGAATATCCCTGCGGCCGCTTCCTGCGCGATTCCAAGCAGTTTGAGACGCTGGAAGGCACTTCCAACATGCATACAATGATCGTCGCCAACGCTGCGATGGGTTTCGCGCCCAACCGTGCCTAAAGTGACCACAGGAGCAGGACATGAAACAGTACTTTGATAGAATGGGTCCGCTGGGAAGCTCGCTTTCAGCCAAACAAATAGAAAGCATGAAAGAAAATGGTGTACAGATTGAAGCAATCATGCAATCGATTTATATGTCACATCTGCCTGAAGAATGTTCTGAAGTTCGCGGGGAATTATACCGATGAAGATTAATCAGCTGCCCGCACCGGTCTTGACACATGGCCTTGTACCCTTGGCCCACCGTCTGATCCTAATCCATCTGTTTTTCACCCGGACGGAGGTCATTAATGAGACCGGAATAACCTCTCGTCTCGATCAAGGAGAAAAAGGGATTGCCGCCCTCTGGCATCAGCGGCTATATGGGGCCATCAGCTATGCCAAGAATGCGACTAAATATCAGCCGTCGGCCATCATTAGCCGCAGCCACGATGGGGACCTTATCTCTGCCCTCGTCCGCCGTTTCCATTTCCGTCCCATCAGGGGTTCCAGCTCTCGGGGGGGTAAGGAGGCTTTGTCCGCTATCGTGAATGATCTGAAAGCAAATCCTCTAGCTATCCATGCCGCAGATGGGCCTAGAGGGCCAAGCGGTGTGGTCAAGGCCGGGCTGATCCGGATGGCGCAACTCTCCGGGGCGAAGATCTTTCCTGTTTATATTTCTTTCAGCCGCGCCTGGAGTGTCCGTAGCTGGGACCGATTCCTGATTCCTAAGCCTCTGAGCAAGGTCAGGATCCGGTGGGATCAGCCCTTTTCTGTTCCGAAAAATTTGACGGAAGAGGAATTTGAGTTGCTCCGACGGCAGTTGGAAATCCGCATGCAACAAAGCCAGATTGTCGATGACCGGTCTTTCGGGTGGAATAATGTACTTCTGAAAAAACGGTCTGATCCCGGTGACGGGACCTTAAACGCTTCGCAATACTGATCTATCGGGTCGTGGGCGTTTTTATATTTTTCGAGAAAGGATATAGTCAGCGACAACAAGTAGATGATCTTTTCCCGCTGAAGGGGCAAACACGTCAAGCCCTTCCTTTGCTTCCCGGATGAAGCATTTGGCTTGATTGAGCGAATAATCGATGCCGCCGGATTTTTGGATTAAAGCGAAAATACCCTTTGTTGTCTCCGGCGAAAAAGCCTTCTGTCCTATGATGTTTTTAATACGCTGCCGTTCAGCCTCTGAACTTTGGGTCAGTGTGTAAATCAGTGGCAGTGTCATCTTGCCTTCTTCCAGATCCTTGCCGATGGACTTGCCGAAATCTTCTTCCCGAGCTATGTAATCAAGTGTGTCGTCGGTAATCTGAAACGCCATGCCGATTTTGTAACCGTATTGTTCCAGCGCAGTAATCTGATCCTGAGACGCTCCGCCCAGGATGGCGCCGCTTGCGCAGGCGGCAGAAATCAGTAAAGCTGTTTTCTTTTCGACAATGCTCAAATACTCCGCTTCCGTAAGGCTCGCGTCACCGCATTTCATCAGTTGAAACACTTCACCTTCCGACATGATATGGGTCGTCTTCGACATCAGTTGGATGATCGCAAGGTCTCCGATTTCGGACAGCAGTTTGAGTGCTTGGGAATAGAGGAAATCGCCAACCAAAACGCTGGCTGCGTTGCCCCATAAATTATTGGCGGAGGTTTTGCCGCGACGGATAAATGCTTCGTCAATAACGTCATCGTGCAGGAGGCTAGCGGTATGAATAAATTCAAGGGAGGCCGCGAGAGGAAAACGATGATCTCCCAAATAGCCGCACAGCCGTGAGCAGATCATGTGCAACAAAGGCCGAAGCCGTTTACCGCCACTGTCAATAAGGTGATGGGCGACCTCGGGAATCAGCTTAATGTCGGATGAGACGTAGCGGTCAAGATGAATTTCGATCTGACTCATTTCGCTCTGATACGCTGAGAAAACATCCGCAATTTGCATGAATAGACTGACCTCAAATAGATTTGATGAGAACTATATGGGAAATAAATGAGAATTGTCAAATAAGATTTAGATAATTTTTCCGAAAAGATCATAATGATCGGCGCTGGTGATCAAACAATTGATGAAATCACCGATTTTGGCGTTGCCACCCTTCAAATAGGTGACGCCGTCAATTTCCGGGACCTGTCTTCGACAACGCCCGACAAACGCGTAGCCCTCACGGTCGCTTTTTTCTTCAATCAGCACTTCCTGAATAGACCCGATGAGTTTTCGGTTGATGGCGTGCGAGATATCAGCCTGCTCGCTCATGATTGAATCGCGCCTACGTTCCTTTTCTGCTTCCGAAATTCGGGAAGGCATTTTTGCCGCGGCTGTGCCTTCTTCGCGCGAATACGTGAAAACGCCAAGATGATCGAATTGTGTTTCACGAACGAAGTTGAGCAGGCTTTCAAACCGCTTTGACGTTTCTCCTGGAAAACCAACGATGATCGACGTCCGGAGGGCTACATCGGGTAGGATGTTTCTCGCCTGACTGATGATTTCGCATATTCTGGCAGCGGAAACTTTGCGGTTCATGGCGGTAAGAAGTGTGTCGTCAATATGCTGGATAGGCAAATCGATGTAGCGACAGATTTTCTCGTGGTCAGCCATAACCTCTAATATATCCGTTGTAATGTGTGCAGGGTGTGTGTAAAGCAGACGCAGCCAGCGAACGCCGGAAAAAGATGCCAGAGCAGACAAAAGATTGGAAAGCTTCGGGCGATTTTTCAAATCCCGGCCGTAAACGGTTGTGTCCTGACCGATCAGAATAATTTCTTTGATGCCTTTGGCGGCGAGCTTTTGCGCTTCCCATAGAATGTCGTCTGGCTGGCGGCTGCGGGCGGAACCTCGGATAGAAGGAATGGCGCAGTATGTGCAGCAGTTGGAGCAGCCGTCCGAAATTTTTAAATAAGCGGTGGCGGACGTTGAAGATAGCAGGCGCTCATGTTGTGCGGTCATCAAAAAATCAGGTTTAGACACCACGGCTGCACGGCGCGGTTTTGTCTTGTTCAGGTTCTGCAGATGTTTGGCGATGCGGCCGACTTCACCCGTACCGACATATAAATCGATTTCCGGAATTTCAGCCAGCAGTTCTTCGCCGTAACGCTGAGCGAGGCATCCTGCCACGACGAGCTTCAAGTTGCGTCCAGGTTTCTTTTTTTCTTCGACAAGCGCCAGGATAACCTCCAGCGCTTCTTCCTTGGCCGGTTGGATAAAGCCGCAGGTATTGACGATCACGACGTCGGCATCATAGGGACTTTCCACAATGGTCATACCGGAGGCACAAGCCTGTCCGCCCATGACTTCCGAGTCAACCAGGTTCTTGGAGCAGCCCAGAGAGATGATGTGCAGCCTGGATGAAAGGGACTTTTTCACTTCGGGAGTTTCCTGATGAGGACTTTACGCGGTTTCGCGCCGTCGGAGGGCCCCACGATGCCTTCTCGTTCCATCTGTTCGATCATGCGCGCGGCACGGTTATAACCGATCTTCATGTAGCGCTGAACCAGTGATATGGAGGCCTGCCCCAGTTCGCCCACCAGCGCGACCGCTTCGTCGTACTTTTCGTCATAGCCTTCCTCCTCGCGCTGGACCTGGGTAGAATCAAATTCAAATTTTTCTATAGAGGTATCATAGGTCGGCTGGGCCTGCCTTTTGAGAAATTCTACGATGCGTGATATTTCCGAATCAGACAGATACGCACCATGGATGCGGGTGAGTTTTGAGGTTCCCGGCGGGATGAACAGCATATCGCCTGCGCCGAGGAGTTGTTCCGCGCCTGGCTGATCAATAATGGTGCGCGAATCAATCTTTGAAGATACCTTGAAAGAAATGCGCGTGGGGAAATTGGCTTTGATGAGTCCCGTAATGACGTCCACGGAGGGTCGTTGTGTTGCGAGGATCAGGTGAATACCCGCCGCGCGCGCCATCTGCGCTAGCCTAGTCAGGGATTCCTGGACATCGTTGGAGGCGACCATCATCAGATCGGCCAGTTCATCGATAACGACGACGATGTAAGGAAGCCTGACGTGTATAAATGGCTGAATATCTTTGGTGGAACTATCCAAAGCACCGGCATCCGGTTGGTTGTCATTTTTGAGATCCTTAAGCGCCGCGTCAGCCCTGTCCTTGGGGCCGGTGAGGATCATTTCATTATAGGCATCAATGCTTTTGACGCCGAGCGCACTGATGATCTTGTAGCGCCTTTCCATTTCTTCCACAGTCCAGCGCAGTACCTGTGAAGCCTTCTTGGGATCGACTACGACCGGATGCATCAGATGCGGTATTCCTTCATAAGAGGACAACTCCAGCCGCTTCGGATCAACCATCAGGAATTTAACGTCGTCCGGCTGCGCCTTGAACAGGATGCTGCAAATCATGGCGTTTAGGGCGACGCTCTTGCCGGAGCCGGTGGTTCCGGCAATCAGCAAATGTGGCATTTTCGCAAGATCGGCGATCACCGGAGAACCTACGAAATCCACACCCAGAGCAATGGGCAAACGGTGGGAGGACTTTAAGAACGCATCATTGTAAAGCACATCCTTCAAAAAGACTGGCTCTCTTTTGAGATTGGGAATTTCAATACCGATCACAGATTTGCCGGGAATCGGCGCGAGAATGCGGATGCTGGGCGCCATGAGCGCCAGGGCCAGATCGTCGGCCAGATTTGTAATGCGGTTGATCTTGACACCTGCGGCCGGCTCTAGTTCATACATGGTGATCACCGGACCGGGCATGACCTCCACCACACGCCCCTCCACGCCGAAATCTGCGAGCTTCTTTTCCAGGATGCGCGAGTTGGTGATCAGATAATCACGCTTAACGCGCGTGTCCTTCTGGGGAGCTTCTTCCAGGAGCGTAAATGGCGGCAGTTGAAATTTGCCGTCGGATTTGAGCTTGTTGAAATCGAAATGTGTCTGTTCGACCTTTTTGGGCTTTACTTTTTTCGGCATCGGTTCGACTTCTTCGATGACAGGTGGTGGATTATTTTCAATTTTGAGCCGGGTAAAAAAACTGGAAAAAAAAGAAAAAATCCGGTCTTTGATTGTTTTTAAAAATCCGCCGGCTGATTGCGAGAATTTTTCCGTAACCGATACGAGAGAAAACTCCATAATAAAGAAGAGCGAGACAACAAATATAAAAATCAGGATAATATAGGTGCCTGCCGGATTAAAATAGCCAAGCAGGAATCGGACAATGCCCTTGCCGATCAATCCCCCCGCTTCAAGGGTTTCTCCGTAAAAGGTAACGCCTCCTTTGACCAAAGACCCTAGCAATCCGGCACACGCGAGTGCAAAAAAGGAAAAGCCGAAGACGCGAGGGGCGCTGACCATAAAGGCCGGACGTAAAAAATATTGAAACGCGCAGGCCAGGAGGGCCAAAGGCAGAAGAAAAGAGGCGATGCCGATCAGGCGGATAATGGCATCGGCCGTGTAGGAGCCAAACTTTCCCGTAAGGTTATGCGTCGATGGTCCGTCCGCCATAAAGCGCGTAAAAGAAGGGTCCTGCGGTGAATAGGAAAAAAGACAAAGCAAAAGAAAAACGGCCAGGGCCAGGCAGACGACACCCCTAATCTCTCTGGTTCTATTGCGATGATCCGTGGGGGTTTCTTTCATTAGAACGCCGTCTTCATTTCTGCCTGGACATCTCTGATGCTTGCTGCACCGGCATCCCGATAAGCGTCATAATTTTCAATAATAATCTGCCGGATTCTATCAATCAGTTCCTGCCGATTTTCCAATGTGTAACCCTTGACGTCAATCGGTTTATCAATGACCAGCTTTATTTTTCCCGGTTTGACCTTCAGCGATCCCTTTGGCATAATGTCACCGCTGCCGATGATGCTGATCGGGACAATGGGTACACCGGATTGAATGGCCAGGTAAAAGGTCCCCTGCTTAAAGGCTTTGATTTTGCCGTCACGACTGCGAGTGCCTTCTGGGAAGGTCATCACGGATTTTCCTTCACGAATGCGCAGAGCAGCCTGATCCAAACTCAGCAAGGCTTTTTCGTGATTTTGCCGGTCGATTTCGATATACCCCGCGCTTTTCATCGCCCGGCCGAAGACGGGAATCGCAAATAATTCTTTCTTGGCAATCCAGCGAAACTGTCCAGGGACGTAAGCCAGCGTAATCAGAATGTCAAAATCGCTTTGATGGTTGGCCATGAGCACTTGCGGCTTGCCCCGCAGGATGTTTTCCTTGCCGATGACTTGTACTTTTGTGTTGCTGATCATCAAAAGGATCTTACCCCAGATATTGGCTACTTTATGGACATTATTTTCCGCGTTGGCAAAAAAAGAAAAGACGATAGCCCAGAACGAGAAAAATGCTGTAACCGCTACGCCTAATGTGACTAAGAGTGCCGAACGAAACATCTCCATTCTTTCCTTGATCAGATTACGTATGACTGAGGTTGTATTTTCTACTTGATAACTTAGTTGAAGTCAACAGTGAATTATGCTCGTTTCCGCTCTATTTTAGAGCATCAAAATAGTGTAGTCATGCTCCATTTTTAGTGACCATTGGTCATGGTATGTTCTAGGCAGGATCTGGGATTGATGCTGGTTGATGGTTTGTAAAAATAGCAAAAAATAAAGCTGTATTCTCTTGACAAAAGATTCTTGTCCATTTATGAATTTGCTAACACTGATTAAATTAAATCTGAGCCGAAAATTGAACGTCGCCTCACTCTCAATTAGTTCAAGGACAAGAGGATGCGTCATTCGGGCGATGGAGTCTAAATGGAACTATTTTTACAACAAGTATTTAATGGGGTCATGTTGGGCAGCACGTATGCCATCGTTGCACTCGGATTGACGATGGTCTTCGGCATTCTTCATGTACCGAATTTTGCGCATGGACAGATGTACATGCTCGGTGCCTATGTTTGTTTCTTTTTGATCACAATATTCGGATTTGCCTATTGGCCGGCTCTTGCATTGTCGGCCATTGTCTTGGCGCTGGCTGGTGTTGCTCTGGAAATTCTGGTTTTTAAGCCGGTACGGAATACGGGAGGCATTACGCCTTTTATCGCTGCATTGGGCGCCCTGATCATATTGGAAAATTCGGTTGTTGTTTTATGGGGACCGGAAGGTCACCGTATTCCGAATCCGTATCCCGGCATTATCGATGCCTTCGGTATTACCATGTCCACGCAGCGTTTGCTGGTGATCGGGGTCGCGATTGTCCTGATTATTCTGTTGCAGATCTTTATAAAAAGAACGACATTGGGCAGCTCGATCGAAGCGGTGGCCCAGAATAAAGAAGGCGCCACGCTTGTCGGTATTAACGTGAACCGTGTATCCGCTTTGACTTTTGCTATTTCCAGCGGGCTGGCCGCAATTGCCGCCTGTCTGGTGGCACCCATCTTCATGATATCACCCAGCATGGGATCTCTTGTAGGAATGAAGGCATTCGTTATCGTTATCCTCGGTGGACTAGGCAGTATTCCAGGGGCGATTTTTGGCGGACTGATTTTAGGTTTAATTGAAGCCATCGGCGGCGGATATTTTTCGGCTGCTTACAAAGATGTATTCGGTTTTGGTTCGCTGGTGCTGATCCTCACTATAAAGCCAACTGGTTTGTTCGGGAAGGAGATTAAGGGCAGATGATGAAGTGGTTGAAGTCAAATTGGTTTTATCTGGTTGTTCTCATTGTAGCCCTGGTTCTTCCTCTTATTATAACAAACCGGTATTATGCTCAGGTGATCACCATGAGCCTGCTTTTTGCGATCGGCGCTTTGAGTATGAACCTGATCCTGGGCTACACAGGTCAGATGTCGCTTGCTCATGGCGGTTTTTTCGCGATTGGCGCGTACGGTGTCGCAATTCTTACCTTTACACTGGGCTGGAATTTCTGGCTGGCGTTGCCAGCGGCATCTCTTCTGGCGGCTTTCGTAGGTTTTCTGGTCGGTATGCCGGCATTGCGCACGCGAGGATCTTACTTTGCCATAGTCACGCTTTGTCTCGGAGAGATCATTTATCTTATCGCGGGTAACTGGATGGAGCTGACAGGAGGACACAACGGTATTGTGGGAATTCCCGTACCAAGTCCGATTGCTATTCCCGGCTTGAGTCAGCTCACTTTTCAATCTCAGATTCCGCAATACTACCTTGTGTTATTTTTCCTATTATTGACAGTGTTTGTCATGCATCGCTTGGTCAATTCACTACGGGGGATTACTTTTCTGGCCACGGCCATCAATGAAGATCTGGCGGAAGCAGTGGGCATTAACATCTTCCGCACAAAACTGCTTTCTTTTGTAATCTCCAATTTCTTTGCCGGGATGGCAGGAGGTATCTATGCCAGTCTGATTGGCAGCATCTCTCCGTCGGTGGCTTCAATCGCCATGACATTCAACTTCCTGATGTATGCGCTTCTGGGAGGTATTACGACATTGGCCGGGCCGATTATCGGCGCATTTATCATTCCGATTCTTTTGGAATATTTGCAGTTCTTGCAGGATTACCAGATGATTTTGTTCGGTTTCCTGCTGATTATCGTGATCATCTACTTCCCAACTGGTTTTATGGGATTATATGCAAAAGTACGTGACAAGATAAAGAAATCAAAGGCGGGGGCGTAACGTGCTGCTTAAAGGTGAAAATCTGGTAAAAAGTTTTGGCGGCACAGTTGCTGTCAATGATGTAAACATAGAAGTACATGAAGGAGAAATTCTGGCCATAATCGGTCCCAACGGTGCCGGAAAATCCGTTCTTTTCAGTTTGATCAGCGGATCGGACAAGCCGACATCCGGCAGTATTAAATTTGCCGGCGAAGAAATTGCTGGTTTGAGTGCCAATCGGATATCCCGTAAGGGAATTGCACGGACTTTCCAGTTGACGGCGCTTTTTGAAAAATTGCCGGTTGTGGCCAATCTGGCGCTGGGATATTACAAATGTACGACGAGTGGATTCTGGGGAGCGCTTTTACATACACCACAGTGGAAAAAAGATAAAAAGAAAGTGGAAGAAAGAGTGCTAGAAATGCTCGGATTTGTCGGGTTAGGCAACAAAGCATTCGATATCGCATCTACGCTTTCCCAGGGCGAACAGAGGCTGCTTTCCATTGCCATTGCCTTGATCAGTGAACCCAAGTTGATCCTATTTGATGAACCGACAGGCGGCCTGATTCAGGAAGACACGGAAACCATTACCCAACTCATTCGTAAGATCAATGAAAAGGGTGTTACCGTTTGTCTGATCGAACATAAGATGCGGATGATCATGGATTTGGCCGACAAAATTGTTGTTTTAAATTACGGTAAAAAAATTGCCGAGGGAAAGTCGGTCGATGTTGCCGCAGATCCGCAGGTCATCGAAGCTTACTTAGGAAGAAAAAAGGATGCTTAAATTAACGAACGTAACCACGATGATTGGCGAGCATCAGGTGATCCATGATGTTTCGTTAGAGATTGCCCGGGGGGATTTTGTCGCACTGCTGGGCGGAAATGGAGCTGGTAAGACAAGTTTATTTCGGACGATAGTCGGCGTATTACCGCCTTCAAAAGGAAAAGTAGAATTAAAAGGGGAAGAAATCAGCCACTTGCCCGCGCACAAGATTGTCGGTAAAGGCATAGCGCTTTGTCCGGAAGGACGGCAGCTTTTTCCTCAACTTTCGGTTTATAAAAATCTGATGCTGGGTGCTTATCATCGCAAGGATAAAAAGGGCATCGAGGAAACCCTGGAACAGGTTTTTAACCTTTTCCCGCGGTTGAAAGAGAGATATAAACAAATGGCCGGCACGTTCAGTGGCGGCGAACAGCAGATGCTGGCCGTTGGACGAGCTATTATGTCGAAACCGGAGATGCTGCTTCTGGATGAGCCCTCGATGGGATTGGCACCGCTGGTTGTGGAAGGGATTGCCGATGCAATCACGCAACTGAACAAAATGGGTATCACAATATTCTTGTCCGAGCAAAACGCTCAGATCGCGCTTATGATCACGCGCCACGGTTATGTTTTGGAAAACGGCCATCTGGTTTTAGAAGGATTAAGTAAAGATTTGGTTTCTAATGATAAAGTGAAGAAAGCCTACCTGGGAACCTAAAATATTTTTCAGTAGTTTAATCGACTACCAATGTCAGGATTAAAAAGAGCTCTTACCGGTCAGTCCGGAAGAGCTCTTTTCTGTTTTTATATCAACCCCAGTTTTTCTCCGCTGACGCATTTTGTCCGGCAATGCGACCAAAAATTAAACAATCGAGTGTCGCACAGCTGCCCAGACGAACTGCTCCGTGCACACCACCGGTAACTTCGCCGGCTGCATATAATCCGGGAATTGGTTTATCCGTCATAATGTCCAGAGCCTGAGCCTTGGTGTTGATGTTCAAACCACCCATGCAGTGATGGATCTTGGGCGTCAGACGCAGGGCATACCAGGGACCGGGACCAAGAGGCTTCTGGTTTTTCTGCAGGTACCTGTTCCATTCGTCGTCCTTGCCGGCCAACACTGCCTTATTAAACTTTTCAATCGTTTCTTTAAGGGGTTCGATTGGACAATGATATGCCGCCGCCATTTGTTCGAGGGAGTCATATTTTTTAACAACGCCTCTTTCCATCAGAGGAGGTATCGACTCCGCAATAAGCTTTTCACCCATGGAGAATCCAAAAGCGTCCGTGAAGGCGATGCATTTGTTGCCTACTCGAATGATGGCATCCGCACGGATTTTGCGGTCAGCCAGCTCATTAACAAATCTTTTGCCCGTTTTTGTATCAATCCAGAGGCCGTACATGGCGGCGCAAAGTTGGGCAAAGAAAGGTGACAGGCCCATGCCCTTTTCATCCGGACTGCCCCAGGGGCCAAGTTGAATCCAGGAAAGCTGCAGAGGGGTGCATCCGATGCGCAGGGACTCACGCAATGCTTCCGCTGTGGCTCCGGGCTGATTTGTGCTGGGAAATTCGGCTGTCAGGCGTGGATCCTGAATGGTCCGGAAGGCGACATCGTTGCCGAAACCGCCCGAAGCCATGACGACCGCCTTTTTGGCTTTAATGTTTTTGATTTTTCCACTGTCGGCATTCGGGAAAACATATTTCTCCCGGATCTTTACGCCTTTGACCCGTCCATCGGTATCACGGTATATCTGGGTGAGGAAACTTTGTGTTTTAGGCACCACGCCCAACTCTTTTAATTTGGCTAATTGTTGCTGGACAATGGCTGAACCGCTTTGGTTATAGGTGCTGTACATCCGGGGAACAGAATGTCCGCCTTCCTGGGACAGCTTTTCTTTGTACTTTACGCCAAGTTCGTTGATAGTCCATTGGACTGTTTCATTCGATTTGTAGGCTACCATTTTGGCCAGTTCAACATGGTTTAAATTCAGTCCTGCTGTCAGCATATCCTT
>CAZOPH010000010.1:0-30317 GCA_964581635.1 uncultured Smithella sp. | reverse complement strand
CGCGCGACCTGACTTTTTATGAACTGAGGATGCTGGAGTTGGCAAGGGCTCTGGCGACCACACCCCGATTACTTTTTATTGATGAAGTCATGGCGGGCTTGAACCCCGGCGAAGCCAAAAACGCCATCAAGATGATTCGAAAAGCCAAAGAAGAATTCGGCATCACGGTCTTCTGGATTGAACATGTTATGGCGGTTTTAATGGAAGCAGCCGACCGGATTGTCGCGATCAATTACGGCGCCAAATTAGCGGAAGGCACACCGGATGAGGTGGTTAATAACGATGAAGTGATTGAAGCTTATCTGGGCAGGGGTTGGAGGAAATATGCTTGAAGTGAATGAACTGAGTGCGTCGTACGGCGTTATTCCTGCGTTGCATGGGGTCAGTTTCAATGTCCGGCAGTCGGAAATAGTGACCATCCTGGGGTCCAACGGTACGGGGAAAAGCACGATTCTGAATGTCATTCAGGGCATGATGACCGGTACCAGCGGCAGAATTATTTTTCGCGATGAAGCCATTCAGGGCCTGCCATCCCATAAAATAGTAAATCGAGGCATTGTGCAGGTCCCGGAAGGTATGAAAAGTTTTCCTTTTATGACCATTAAGGAAAATCTTTTACTGGGTGCTTACCGGAAAACGTCCTGGTCGAAAAGAAAACAAACGCTGCAATATGTCTATGGCCTTTTTCCTATCTTAAAGGAAAGATCGAATATGGCAGCGCGGCTGCTTTCCGGTGGTGAGCAGCAAATGCTGAAAATCGGTCGGGGACTGATGGCTAATCCCTATCTTTTAATGGTCGATGAACCTTCAATTGGTCTGGCACCGCTCATCGTCGATAGTGTTTATGAAACCCTCGGCAAACTCCGGGAAACGGGGCTGACGATTTTACTGACCGAACAAAACGCGCTGCGCGCCCTGCAGCTGGCTGACCGCGGTTATATTATCCAAGAGGGAAGAATCGTTCTCGAAGGGAGATCGGCTGAATTGATGAAGAACAATCTGGTGAAAAAGGCATATTTAGGGAGATAGCCATGGAAGATTATTTTTCTTATACGGCAAAACTTTTCAATCCCGATGAGGCAAGCCAAAAGCCCGAGGCGCTCAAAGGCATCAGGGTGCTGGATTTTTCTCACGTCATCTTCGGACCGATTGCCGCGAGGCTTCTGGCGGATTACGGCGCAGAAGTAATCAAGCTGGAGTTGCCTTTTTACGGAGATCTCTGGCGTCCGGCGACTTACTGGGGGAAATACTGGAAGCATTCCAATCCCATCTGGCATAACATCACCAAAAACAAATATTTTCTTTCGGTGAATTTACAGCTGAGAGAGTCCAAGGAATTGATCTATAAAATGGCCGAAAAGTCGGACGTGGTCATTGAAAATTTTGCGCCCGGAACGGCGGATGCCTGGAATATTGGTTACGACAAAATATCCAAGATTAATCCGAAGATCATTTTTTTGAGCTGCTCGACTTACGGACAGTTTGGACCCATGCGCTATTTCCCGGGATGGGATCTTCTGGCTCAGGGCGCGAGCGGCGTTCTGACTTTGAACGGTTATCCGGATACGGATATTTATTATAAGCTGCCGGATTATGTCGGAGATTTCGTTCCCGGCAATTTCGGGGCATTGTCTGTGCTGATGGCTCTCTACCACCGGAAGAAAACCGGCAAGGGACAGTATATTGATATGGCGCAAACCGAAGGCCTGATGCGCATGTTATTCAACTATACGTATCATTCTGTGACAAAAAAGGCGATCGGGCGTACAGGCAATGCCGATCCGTCGATGGTGCCCGCGTCCATCTTCAAAACAGCCGATGATAAATTTCTGGCGCTAGCCTGTGCGACTGCGGAGCAATTCAAAAATTTCACCGGCGCGATGAACATGGCTCAACTGGGGGATGATAAGCGTTTTGCAGAGACCCTGGAAAGATTAAAGCCGGAAAATGCTGAAGCGTTAACGAAAATCGCAACCGACTGGGTCAAAACAAAATCCTGCGCCGATATCGTTAAACTGGCCGACGAGAAAAATTTTCCGGCGGCGGAAGTGGCGGACGATTATATGATCGCTAACGAAGAATGGCGGCGTAAACGGGGAAGCGTGGTCCTTTTCAAGGATGATGTTTACGGCGACTTAGTCATTGCCGGTCCGTCCGCACAATTGAGCGGTACGCCCTCGCGAACCAAATGGCTTGCGCGTCCGCTTGGTTATCATAACCGGCTTGTGCTCAAGAAATTTCTGGAGTTGTGTGAAGCGGACATTGAGAAACTCGAGAAGAAAAAAGTCATCGGGACATTTGACGACAGGCCGGGATTAAAACCGCCCGTCTATTACAACCTGAGTGAGGATCCCATTTACAACTACGGAAAAGAGGTTAAGAAATGAGCCCCAAAGAAGAAATTTATACGCGACATGCGGCCAAGGGCGGTGACCGGGGGAAAGTGCTCGCCGAAATCATGAACGCCGAAGGAAAACCGGAAGTACTCGACGACGTTCTGGTGCTCGATGTCAGTTCGGCCAATTTCGCGGGTATTATCTGCGCAAGTTATCTGGCCGAATTCGGCGCGGAGGTCATTAAAATTGAACCGTCGCAAGGGGACCCGGCTCGCCAAATTACGCCTTTCGGCGTCACAGTCCAAGGCGTGGGCATCCCGTTCATGTTCGAAGGGCGCAACAAGCGATACATGACGCTCGATATCAAAAACAGTGCCGAAGACAGGAAGCTTTTCGCGAAGCTTGCCCAGAAAGCGGCGGTGGTGATCGAAAGCTTTGCGCCCGGCGAAATGGACGCTTGGGGAATCGGTTACCGTCAGTTGAGTGCTGCCAATCCGGGGCTGATTTACATCGCTCTTTCCGCGTATGGTCAATACACGGATAAGGCCAAAGAGTCTGCAAAAATGCCGGATACGGATGTTACATCCCAGGCAGGTTCCGGACTACCCGCGCAGATGGGCGGGACACCCGATGAACCCGAACCCAAGAACTGGCCGCTGCGCGGCGGCATGTGGGCAGGCTGGTATATCTCCGGGCTTTCCGCCGCGCTGGGAGGCACGGTTGCGCTGATCCACCGACAGAACACCGGCCAGGGTCAGATGGTCGATGTCGCCGGGATGGACGCGTATTCTTCCATGGTCGGTATGCCGGCCACCATCGGTTTTACCTGGGAGAAAGCGCGCCCCCGTATCGGCGTCCTGGATTTTATCCTTTACCCTTATGGACATTGGAAATGCAAGGACGGCTTTGTGGCGATCGCCGCGCCGCGCGATCATGATTTCCGCGCCCTGCTCAAGGTTCTGGGATTATGGGAGCAGGAAGATGATTGGCGTTATTCTTCCGACCGTATCCCTGACATTCTGGAACAGGCACTGCACCTGCACAAGATTATCGAAGAAAAAACAATTCTTCATACTGCTGACGAATTGGTTGCCATGGCTTTAAATTACAGCAAAAAATCCGCCCGCTCCAAGTGGCGAGGCGGCGGTGTGCCGATTGTCATGAAACTCATGACGCCGGAAGAGGCGATGAGCAATAAACAGTGGCAGATCCGCAAGGCCTTCCAGGAAGTTGAGGATGAAAAACTGGGGAAATACACCATCAGTGCCAATTTTGTAAAAATGTCCGAGTCGCCTCCCAGAGTTAAATGGGTTGCAAGTGAGATCGGCAAGGATAATGAATATATCCAGAAAAAATATCTAAGTGATTAGAAGGATCAAATATTCGTAAGAAATTTGATCATAAATTTTTAAAGCTTTTTTTAACGAAAAGGAGGGGAAGCATGATGAAACAATCAAGAGGAGTTGTCGTTTTTACGGCGTTGATGCTCCTGGTTGCCGTTGCAATCAGTTTACCGTCCATCTCAATGGCCCAGCCGAAAGGCGAGCCGTTTGTAATCGGCTACATCGGCATGGTGGCATCACCCGGTACCAGGCCGTGTATGGACATCCAGAAAATGGCGGTGGAAGAGATCAACGCCACCGGCGGCATTCTGGGGCGGCCGGTCAAGTATGTGGTTATGGACAACAAGGGCGATACGTCCCTTTCCGTGGAGGCGTTTCGCAAACTGGTCATCGAGGACAAAGCCAAATTTGTTTCCGTCGAAGGTCGGACGGAAATCTGTCTGGCGGTTCAGGAAGCTTCAGGCATGTTGGCCAAGGAATATCCCCATATTCTGGTTTTCAACGGGCCGATGGGTGCGGAACTGACAGCCCGTATTATCGACGAAGCGCCGAAATATGATCATTGCTTCCGCGACTGGGATCCGGAACCGGCGCACTACGCCCAGACGAAATATTTCTTCTGTAAAACCATGCCTGAATACCAGGGAACGAAGAAAATCGCTTTTCTCTGGGAAGACCTGGCTTGGACGACCGAATGGCGCAAAGGTATCGACTATATTAAACTGCCGACTTGGGAAAAAATGGCAAAGGATTGCGGTCTGGAAGTTGTTTACAGCAAAGCGGTGAAACCACGCGGCACAATGTATCTGCCGATTCTACAAGACATCAAGAAAGCCGATGCCGATGTGATTTTCTATATCAGTTCCTGGTTTACCGATACGGAATCTTTCGCCAAGCAGTGGTCGGATTCAGCGGCCCGTGATATCCAGGTCAACCTGTACGGCGGTGTTGCTCAGACCAAGGATTACTGGCGGATGACGGGAGGTAAGGCTTTGGGGGTTATAAGCTCTTACACGGATCTTGACGACATTCCTCTTACCCCTAAGACCATTCCACTGGTGCAAAAAGCGCATGCGCGCAAGATTCCCATGCAGATTCATGTCCACATTGCCTACGCCGACATTTACCATTTCAAGGCGGCCATCGAAAGGGCGAAAGGAACCAGCAACATTAAAGCATTGATCAAAGCGATGGAAGATGTGGAAACCGTTTATTCCCTGGGCAAGGTCAAATACGAAACCCGGAAAATAAAACCTTTCTATCACTCCCGTGTGAGAGTTGACGCAGCAAATCCGTGGAAAACTTTACCCGGTTATTATTATCAGTTGGTCGTCCAATTTCAGGAAGGCGGCAAGATTGCCTATCTACATGAGTCCGCCCCGGAAAACGAAAAATATGTGGCCAAGTGGGTTGACCATAAACGCTACAAAAAACCGGCAGATTTAAGAAAATAGGATGTTAATGCCTCTGTCGGGGCACGCGAAGAACAAGGAACAAGGCAAGAGGAGGGCGGCATCCGAAAGAATGCCGCCCCTTTTTATTGTTTCGATTCAGGGGTGAACAAAAAGCGGCGGCGGGAGGAATACAGACCGCCGCCGCTTTAGGTGTTTACAAAAGGCCAAGGCTGCTGCTAGCGGCCTTTGAAATTGGCAGGCCTTTTCTCTAAGAAGGCCTTGGATCCTTCCTTGAAGTCTTCCGTGAAGACCAAGGTCTGGAAAGCGGCTTTTTCAATCTTGGTGATGCCCTCATGCAGAGTGGTTTCCAGCCCGAGGCGGATGGCCTTCATGATTTCGCGTTGTGCAACCGGTGCGCCACCGGCCAGCTTTTTGGCCAGCTTTTTCGCTGTTTCCAGAACTTCGGCCGCCGGAACAACTTTGTTCAAAAGGCCAAGTGCCAGGGCATCTTTCGCCGGCATAAAATCGCCGGTCAGCATCAATTCCATCGCTTTAGTTTTGCCAATGTAGCGCGGCAGACGCTGGGTTCCGCCCCAGCCTGGATTCAGTCCCAGTTTAACTTCGGGAAGCCCCAAGGTTGCTTCTTCAGCCATGATTCTGAGGTGACAGGAGCAGGCCAGTTCCAGACCGCCGCCGTAGGCGCCGCCCTGCATGGCCGCAATGACAACCTTTGGATAATTTTCGATTTTGAAATAAATCTCATTGCCGTCATACTTGGGCACTTTGCCGGCCTGAAGATCGGCAAACTCGGTAATATCGGCGCCTGCGGAAAACAATTTGGGACCGGAACCGGTAATGATGATAACGCGCACATTATCATCTTTTTCACACTTATCCAGAAGGTCACTCAGATCTCTTAAAACACCCTGTCCCATAGAGTTTGCCGGTGGGTGATTGATCGCCGCCACAACAACCATTCCGTCTTGTTCCACTTTCAGTTTTTCATACTCAAAAGCCATCTTTATTCCTCCTTATAGGTTATGAACTGTTTGAAAAAATTGTTTAGATGCCAATATTTTCTTTTTTTGTGACCGTCAATATAGAAAGAACGTGAAGGCGTGTCAAGGGGAAACAGCATCACCGAATTACCTCAAGTAAAAGGTTGCCGGACGGGTGGATAAAAGAGAGACGTTGACTCATGCCCTAAAGGTCACACGTAACCTAAAGGTCACACGTAAACCGATGTTACCGAAGAGCGATGTGGAAATGGTATGAGGATCTCGTTTCATTTTGGTGGATAGGGGACATGCTTCCTTAACAAATCAGCAAACTCCTCGGGCACAATGGGTTTACTAAAGTAGTAGCCCTGCATCTCGTCACAGGCATGTTCCTTCAAGAAGTTCATTTGATCTTCTGATTCCACACCTTCGGCCACGATGGTTAGACTGAGCGTTTTGCTCAAAGCGATCATCGCCCTGATAATCGCTTTGCCGTCCGCATCTTGCACGACGCTGTGGACAAATGACCGATCTACCTTTATAGTATCGATAGGAAAGCGCTTAATCTGGGCGAGAGATGAATAACCGGTGCCGAAATCGTCAATAGCCAGACGCACGCCCAAGTTTTTGATTTTAGCCAACACACCGATTGTGTGCGCGGGGTTGTGCATCACCATGCCCTCGGTAATTTCCAGCTCCAGCAGATTTGGAGCCATGCCGGAATCCTCCAGTGCTGTTCTGATATCATCTATCAGATGGTCATCATCCAGTTGCTGCGGTGATAAATTTACCGCAATACAGACACCGGGAAGGCCCTGTCGCTGCCAGGCCATATTTTGCTCACACACTTTTCTTATGACCCACCGGCCTATAGACAAAATCAGACCTGTTTCTTCTGCAACGGGAATAAATTGTATGGGTGTTACGGAGCCAAGATATGGATTCTGCCAGCGCAGCAGGGCTTCCACACCCGTGATCATGTTCGTTTTAAAGTCAACTTTTGCCTGATAATGCAAAGAGAGCTCATTGCGTTCAAGAGCCCAGCGCAGGTTTGTTTCGATCGATAGACGTCCTAATGATTTTGATTTGATATTTTCGGAGTAGAATTGGTAATTGTTTTTGCCTTCCTCTTTGGCAAGATACATGGCTATATCGGCATTTTTCATCAGGGATTGCTCGTCTTCCGCATCTTTGGGAAACATGCAGATGCCAATGCTTGCCGTTATTCGGTATTCTCGTCCCATAATAGTTATCGGTTTAATAATGTTGGTCAGGATCTTTTGAGCTACTATGGCGACATGGCTTGGATCGCTTACTTCCTCAATAAATATTACAAACTCATCTCCTCCAAAGCGGGCGGCAACATCAACTGCCCGTAAAGCTTGTTTCAACCGCGTGGCTATTTCCTGCAGCATTTGATCACCGGCCTCGTGGCCCATGATATCATTGACGGCCTTGAAGCGATCCAAGTCGATGAATAAAACGGCAAACTCCCGCTGATAGCGCTGTGCGGTCTGTATGGCGTGATTGATGAGTTGGCTGAACATCAAACGGTTGGGCAATCCCGTCAGAGTGTCGTGTGTGGCCATGTATAGAATCTTTTCTTCGTTACGTTTGCGCTCGGTGACATCGCGAGTAATTCCCTGAAAACCGATGGATTTACCTGTTGAATCTTTTCTTAATGAAATAGATGCTTCAATGAATCTTTTTGTCCCGTCTTTTCTGATAATCTGCCAATCGAATTCTTTGGTGGGTTCCCCTGTTTGATAAACTTCATTAAAAGCCCGGAAAAGTTTTTCTGCATTCTTTTTATCTGTGAGCTGGCGATTATTAATACCGATCATTTCCTCTTGGGAATACCCAAGGAATCGGCACATTGAATTGTTGCAAAAGGTGATATTACCGTCAAGATCGACCTCAAAATAGCCCTCTTGCATGTTTTCAAGAATGGTTCGATATTTTTCCTCGGATTGTCGCAGAGCTTCTTCCATTTGCTTGCGTTCGGTAATGTCCATGAAGCTGACCAGAGCGGCGCGATCCCCTTGATAGGTGATAGAAGTAATCATTTCCAAAACCAAAAATTCCTCACCGTTCTTTCTGGTGAATCGGTATTCATAAGGGGTGGAGCTCTTCCCCTTCAAAAGCTTGATCGCTTTTTTTCTGATCATTTCTCTATCGTCGGGATGAAGATAATCGAGGGGATTTGTGCCTGCTAAATCTGCATATGAATAACCGCTAAGCTTTTCAAATAAAGGGCTCACATAGACAAATTTCCTATTTTGTACGATATATATTCCTACATTGATATTGGATATAATGTCTTCCGCCAAATGGTTAAATTCACTCTGTCTGGAAGGTATCTTTTTGTTCGGTTTAACCGCTCCAAGAGATCTACTTGCGGTCCTGGCTTTAACGGCCATAGTCAAATAACCTCTTTTGAACTTTGCAAAGAAAAGATTTTCATCAGGGATAATCACACAAGCGTTATTATGAGATAAAATATTATACGTTGTTAAGGTTTAAATTGAAAGAAATATTCTGTTGACGATCGGTAGAGTATAGATTGACAACAAACCCTTCTCCGGCGGCAGGCATGTGATTCAAGAGGATGTTGGGAACACCCACAAGTTTCTATGGTATTATTCCGGTGACGGCTATCGTCTCTGCTTTCGCCGCGTGATAAGAACTGCGCACCAGCGGGCCTGATTCTACGTATCGGAAACCTTTTGAATAGGCGATTGTCTTGAGCTCGGTAAACTCATCCGGATGATAGTACTTGGCTACCGGCCAGTGTTTGAGTGTTGGCTGCTGATACTGTCCGATGGTCAGGCGCGCGCAGGAAACGCCTGCCAGATCATCCATGAGCCTTAGAATCTCTTCCTTCTTTTCACCAAAGCCTACCATAAAGCCGCTTTTAGAAACAATTTGCGTTGACGCCACGCGGGAAAGCAATTGAAGGGAAAGATGATAATCGCCCTCCGGGCGCAACTGGTCGAACAGCGTTTCGGTCACTTCCATGTTGTGGTTGATCACATCGGGGTTGGCGGCAATCACTTTTTCCAGCGCAGATGTATGACCACGAAAATCGGGAACCAGAACTTCGATCTTGCATCCCGGCAGGGATTGACGCAAACCTCTTATGCAGTCGGCAAAAAACTGCGCCCCTCCGTCCGGCAGATCATCACGCGTTACGGACGTTATGACCACGTAACTCAGATTCATCTGCCGCACGGCATCGATCAGATGTTCAATTTCTTTTTCATCAACCGGCTCAGGCTGACCGTGGGCGACATGGCAGTAAAGGCAATGGCGCGTACAGACATTGCCGAGAATTAAAAAAGTGGCCGTGCCGCTTTTGAAACACTCCGCCATATTCGGACAGGCGGCTTCCCGGCAGATGGTGTGCAATTGAAGGTTGGAAAGCGTTGATCGGATTTGACGGCATCCATCAGCGTAAGGCGGACGCACTTTGAGCCAGGGGGGCTTGCGCAGGAGTTGGGGTTTGGATTCTATGTTCATAATGACCCATGGAGGGAACGGCTGCGATAACCTAATAACCTGAAGGTCACACGAGGTCACAAACCGTTCCCTGCGATTCAAGACCTTTTCCAGCAAACATCCGGTTTACGTGCGGCCAGCACTTCATCGAGGCGGCTTACGGGTGTGGAAAGCGGCGCATCTTTCACGCGTTGCGGATTTTCCTTTGCCTCTCGGGCGATGGCAATCATCGCGTTGCAGAAAGTGTCGAGCGTCTCTTTGCTTTCCGTTTCGGTCGGTTCAATCATAATGGCTTCCGGCACAATGAGAGGAAAATAAATGGTCGGCGGATGATAACCGAAGTCGATCAGTCGCTTGGCGATATCGGTTGTGTGCACACCGGATTCGGCCACCTGCCTCTTGCCCGAAAAGACGCACTCGTGCATGCAGATTCGGTCATAGGCGAGGTCAAAATATGGTTTGAGTTTTTCCTTGATGTAGTTGGCGTTGAGAACGGCCATTTCCGCAACGCGCGGAAGTCCATCCGTGCCCAGCGAACGGATGTAGGTGTAGGCCTTGACGATCACATTGAAGTTACCGTAAAAGGCGTGCACGCGGCCGATGGTATCTGGATAATTATCCGACCAGCTATAGACGGAATCATTCTTGATGATGCGGGGTACCGGAAGATAATCCACAAGTTTGGCGTTTACGCCCACCGGGCCGCTTCCGGGACCGCCACCTCCGTGCGGTGTGGAAAAGGTTTTATGCAGATTGATTTGAATGACGTCAAAGCCCAAATCACCGGGTCTGGTCTTACCTAAAAAGGCGTTGGCGTTGGCGCCGTCGCCATAAAGCAGGCCGCCTTTGCCGTGGATAATAGCCGACACTTTTTCGATATTGCGCTCAAAGAGTCCCAGCGTGTTGGGATTGGTGAGCATCAGGGCGGCAACATCTTCAGTCATCAAGGATTCCAGGTGCTCAAGATCAACGCCGCCCTCAGCGTTGGAACGCAGCGTGACCGTATCAAAGCCGCACAACGCGCCGGACGCCGGGTTGGTACCGTGCGCGGCGTCGGGTATCAAAATCAGACGGCGCTTTTCACCCTTCTTTTCAAAATATTTCTTGATCATCATAACGCCGGTCAGTTCGCCGTGCGCGCCGGCTGCGGGTTGCAGTGTGAACTCGGCCATACCAAAAATGTTACTCAAAAGCTTCTGCATGTCAAACATCAGTTCCAGATTACCTTGAGCGAATGCATCCGGGGCAGCAGGGTGCAGGCCGGTGAAATCCGCAAAACCCGACACTTTTTCGTTGATTTTGGGATTATATTTCATGGTGCAGGAGCCCAGCGGATAAAAACCCAGATCAAGGCCGAAGTTCCGCCGCGATAGATTGGTATAGTGCCGCACCAGATCTATTTCCGCCACTTCCGGTAAATCCAGATCGTCGCGCAGATATTTCCTCCCGATTACTTCATCAATATTAACGACCGGCACATCGCTTGCTGATACAGTCGCAGCATTGCGACCGGGTTTGCTGATTTCGAAAATGAGTTTCATCCACTTTTCCCTTGTCTAGGTTAAACGTGAGATTGCTTTGCTTGCCAAGACAACCATTATTTTATGATCTCTATGACATGATCCATATCGTCTTTGGAGAGCATTTCCGTTGCGCAAAAAAGCAGCGTGTTATCCAGTTCCGGATAATTTTTTTGTAAATCATAAGCGCCGAGTATTCCTTTCGCTCGCAGCTTCTCGTTGACGCTGCGGGCATTGGGGCAGCGCATGACAAATTCGTTATAGACAGGGGCTGAAAATACGTCCTTCCAACCCTCAAGTTGCAAAAGTCTGTTTTTCAAATATTGCGTTTTGCAAATATTGAGCGCGGCAAGTTTGCGCAGATTCTTACCCAATGCGGCCAGATAGACGGCCGCTGCAAGCGCGCATAGTGCTTCGTTGGAGCAGATGTTGGACGTAGCCTTTTCCCGGCGGATATGCTGCTCGCGGGTTTGCAGCGTCAGGACAAAACCGCGCTTGCCGTTTTGATCGACCGTCGCGCCGACAAGCCGCCCCGGAATGCGGCGCAGAAATTTTTCGCGCGCGGCGAAAATTCCCAGATAAGGACCGCCATAATTAAGCGGATTGCCGAAGCTCTGTCCCTCTCCCACAACAAAATCCGCCCCGCAGGCACCCGCGGGTTGCAAAATGCCCAACGACGTACCGTCGGTAAATCCGGCAATCAACAATGCGCCATATTGATGAGCGGCATCCGCAATGGGTGTGATATCTTCAATACATCCGAAAAAATTGGGGCTTTGTAGGATAATCGCAGCGACGCTGTCATCCAGTGTGTTTTTCAGTGCGGCTAAATTCAACTGACCGGAGGGCAAAGCAGGTATTTCGTTCAGGGTATAACCGTTAGCCCAGCAATAGGTCTGTAAAACCTGCCGATATTGAGGATGGACCGATCGTGCAATGACCATTCTGGAACGGTTGGACATCTTGCCACACAATACCGCCGCTTCCGCCATTGCGGAGGCGCCGTCATACATGGAGGCGTTGGCGATCTCGGTGCCGGTGAGCTGGGCGATCATGGTCTGGTATTCGTAAATTGTCTGTAATATCCCTTGACTGATTTCCGCCTGGTAGGGCGTGTAGGCGGTATAGAATTCGGCGCGTCCTACGATGTGGCTGGCAACCGCCGGGATGAAATGCGCATATGCGCCCGCACCGGTGAGCGTTATACGCGGCGTCCTGTTTTTCAGGCTGATGGCCTGCATCAGTCCGAGAGTGTCCTGCTCGGATAGCGAAGCCGGCATGTCGGGTATTTGTTTTAAACGAAATTTTTGCGGGATGTCGGCAAACAGTTCTTCAATACTTCCTACACCGATTGCCGCTTGCATTTGAGCGATATCATCAGACGTGTGGGGACAATAATCCATTTTCAGTGTTTTTCCTCTTTGATCAGATCGTCATAATCGGCAGCGTTAAGCAGTGATTTTAGTTCGGCGGCATTTCCCAGTTTTAATTTTGCTATCCAGCCTTCGCCGAAGGCGTCCTGGTTGAGAAGCTCCGGCATTTCTTCCAGGGTTTTGTTGACGTCGATGACTTCACCACTAACCGGTGCATAAACATCGGATACGGATTTCACGGATTCAACGACGGCCATCGGTTCGCCCTGCGCAACTTTTTTGCCGAGAGGGGGAAGTTCCACAAACACAATATCCGTCAGCATTTCCTGAGCGTAATCGGTAATGCCGACCACAGCCGTGCCGTCGCCGTTGTCTTTGACCCATTCATGGTCCTTGGAATATAATCTGTCAGTGGGATTTGATTTTGGCATCACGATTCTCCTTGGTGAATTATTTTTGTCTTTTATAAAAAGGGAGCTTAACCACTTTTGCGGGGCTGAGACTATCACGAATGGCAATGGTTATTTCCGTATCCGGCGCGCTAAACGCAACATCAACAAAGGCCAGGCCGATGGCTTTATTTAATGTCGGGGAAAATGTGCCGGATGTAACCAGGCCGATTTCTCTGGTTCCATTCATGACCTTATAGCCATGACGCGCAATGCCGCGCCCCGTCATGACAAATCCGACCAGTTTTTTCTGAATGCCCCGGTCCCGAATAGCCGCCAGAGCTGGCTTGCCTGCAAAATCCTTATGCCAGTCCACCAGCCAGCTGTAGGGCACTTCCAGCGGGCTTACAGCTTCGGTTATGTCCTGGCCGTTCAGCATCATTCCCGACTCCAGGCGCAAGGTATCCCGGGCGCCCAGCCCCGCCGGTTTTAAACCGAACACAGTGCCGGCCGCCATTACCTTGTCCCAGATATCCCCAATTTTGATGGCTTCGGCATAAATTTCAAATCCGTCTTCACCGGTATAGCCACTGCGGGAAATAATTGCCTGGGTACCCGCTACCTTCGACGCGACAAAAGTGTAGAAACGAATGCTTTTCAAATTCGTGTCCGTCAGGGTCTGCAAGATCTCTTCGGCGCGCGGTCCTTGTAAATCCAGCTTGCCGGTTTTTGCGCTGACATCCGAAAGTGTGCAGTCGAACTTTTTATCTTCGAGGATGGATTTGATTCGCAGAAAATCAGACTCGCGGGTTGTGGCGTTGGTTACCAACATGTAGAAATCTTCAGCCATTTTATACACGGTTAAATCATCGATGATGCCGCCTTGATCGTTGATCAAAGCGGAGAGCTTGACCTGACCGGTTTTCTGCCATGCGAGATCGCGGGTCAGGGAAAACTGGAGAAGATGAAGCGCCTGCGCACCTCGAACTTCAATTTCTCCCATGTGGCAGATGTCAAAAAGCGTTGCGCTCGTGCGGGTCGTTTGATGTTCCTCAATCACATTCGTATATTGCACGGGCATGGCCCAACCGCCAAAATCGATCATTTTAGCCTTCAGCCCGATATGTTTTTCGTATAAAGGTGTTCTTTTCATGGAGGATGCCCGGTCCTAAACGGACGACTGACTATTTAAAAAGTTTATCAATTAAAGCCTGCTTGTTTTTCGGATAGTAAAGACTACCCTCATAATCCACAATGAGCGTGCCGTCGAGATGATCGATTTCATGCTGTACAACCCGGGCGGTATAGTCCAAATATCGCTTGCTGATTTTTTCGCCTTTTTCGTTCAGGGCGCGGACTTTAATTTCGGGAAAGCGGCTGACTTCAATTTGAATGTCCGGGCAGGAAAGGCACCCTTCCGCCGCCGCTAATTTTTCACCGCGCGCCTGGGTAATACGCGGATTGACCAGCACATCATAATCATCAGGACTCATTTTTTTCTTTACCTTGTTTTTTAGAGGTTTATTGCGGAAAATAATCATTCTTTTGTTGATGCCGATTTGCGGCCCGGCAAGACCCGAGGCGTCATCGCGACAGGTAAATGAATCCATCAGCGCCTTAATTTCTGCTTGCGCTTCTTTATCCAGTGGTGTTTTAAATTCAACCGATTTTTTTCTCAAGACAGACGTATCAGCGTCGTTGACACCTTCATCATTCCAAAGGGTTAAGACTCTTTTGGGGGCCATTTCTTTCACCGGGTTGCTCATTTTTCTTTGGCCTATAACACCTATCGGGCGTTATTTCAAGTAAACGAAGCTTGCAAATTCCTTTCATCTTTTGTTAAACGTAGAAGCCATGATTATGAATAAGATGAAAGATCGGAAATGAGTTGTGATTAATCAAATAGTTACCCAGGCAGCTCGGAAACAGTTTGCCCGCGCCCTGAATTTTGAAGATGGTATCCTGCCGGATCTGTTGCCCTGTGCCGATGAAAAGCCTCGCCTCCTTTATATGCATATTCCTTTTTGCGAAGAACTTTGTCCCTACTGTTCTTTTCACCGCATTCGCCTGGACGAAAACCTTGCCAAAAAATACCATATCGCCCTGCGCCGTGAAATGGCTCTTTATCGCCAGAGAGGCTACCGCTTTTCCGGTATTTATGTCGGAGGCGGCACGCCGACCGTTTTGATCGATGAATTATCGGAAACGTTGCGGCTGGCCCGGGAGATGTTTCCCATCGCCTCTATTTCGGTGGAAACCAATCCGAATCATTTGACCGATGTACATATCCCCATTCTGAAACAGGCGGGTGTTAATAGACTTTCCGTCGGGGTGCAGACCTTCGATGATGACCTGCTTAAAAAAATAGCCCGCTATGATAAATACGGTTCGGGCAAGGCAATCGCCGAACGTCTCAGCAGAACCATGGGATTGTTTGACACGGTTAACGCCGACATGATTTTTAATTTTCCCGAACAGACTGAAGCCATGCTGGAAGCCGATCTGGCCATTTTGCTGAAACTGAACATGGAGCAAATCACCTTCTATCCTTTAATGGTTTCGACGCTGACCCAACGCCTGATGCAGGAAAAGCTGGGCGAAGTCAATTTCCGTCGGGAAAAGAAATTTTTCAAGATGATCCTCCGGCGCTTAGAAGCCAATTATGATTCGTCTTCGGCCTGGTGCTTTTCCAGGAAGAAAGCCTCCCGATCGCTTATCGATGAATACGTTGTTGATTTTGACGAGTATGCCGGTCTGGGCAGCGGCGCCATCGGTTTTTTAAACGGTGTGTGCTACGCAAATACCTTTGACATTGAACAATATATCGCCGATCTTGCAAAGGGCAGGCTGCCGCTTTCTGCCGCGCGTAAATTCGGTATGCCCGACCAGATGCGCTACGATTTCCTGATGAAGCTGTTCAGCACGAGAATGAATGTCAAGGACCTGGAGAAAAAATACGCGGGTAAATATTTTAAAACTTTATGGAAGGAAATGGCCGCCTTCACACTGGCCGGATCGTTTCGTTATTTTTCACCTAACCTGCATTTGACGCCGCGTGGACGCTATTTGTGGGTGATCATGATGCGGGAATTTTTTATCGCAGTAAACAATTTTCGCGATTATTGCCGCAAAAAAGTCGGATTAGGTGACTTCACGGAAGACGGAGAGGATTATGGATGACAAGAAAAAAGATTTACTGCGGCATCTCCCGAAAATTGACGAGGTGATACTGCTTCTGGAAAAACAAGATATCTACGCAAAAGCGTCACGGGAAATCGTCCGAGAAGCCTGCCGCGACATTGTGCAAAAGCTGCGGGATCGTATTCTGACCGCTTCCGACAAACAATTGCCGGCGCTTTCTTCAGATGCGGCATCGGCTGCACGCAGCGTGGAGGAGATCATCGATGGCCTATATCGTTACCAATTAAAGCGGCTGGTCAACGCAACCGGTGTCATTTTGCATACCAATCTGGGACGCGCGCCTCTGTGTCCTGAAGCCCTCGATAGAATTCTAGAGGTGGGACGCGGCTATTCCAATCTGGAGTTTAACCTGGATCGCGGCGAACGCGGTCTGCGTTACGACCACGTGAGCCGGTTGCTCTGCGCGCTCACCGGCGCGGAAGATGCCCTGATTGTCAACAACAATGCCGCAGCCGTACTCCTGGTACTCAACACGCTGGCGGAACGTAAAGAGGCGATTGTTTCGCGCGGTGAACTGATCGAAATCGGAGGCGAGTTTCGCATTCCGGACGTGATGACCAAAAGCAATTCCGTTCTGCGCGAAGTAGGAACAACCAACCGCACACGCCTTAGCGATTATGAAAGAGCCATCGGCCCGAGTACCGGCGTGATTCTAAAAGTCCACACCAGCAATTACCGGATTATCGGATTTACCGAAGAAGCGGAATTGACGCCGCTCGTCGAGCTGGGTAAGCAGCACGGTATTCCGGTTTTCGACGATCTGGGCAGTGGCTGCCTGATTGATCTTGCGGCTCACGGCTTACAACATGAACCAACTGTACGGGAAGTACTGGCCTCCGGTGTTGATGTCGTGACATTCAGCGGCGACAAGCTTCTGGGCGGCCCGCAGGCGGGAATCATCGTCGGCAAAAAAGAAATCGTGGCCCGAATTAAGAAAAATCCGCTCAATCGGGCGCTGCGCATTGACAAGTTCACCCTGGCCGCGCTGGAGGCAACGCTCATACACTATCTGGAGCCGGACGCTGCCTCCCGGACATTGCGTTCCCTTAAAGCCCTGACTGAGCCGCAAAGCGACGTCAAGAAGCGGGCGCGTAAGCTGATCCAGAAACTCAAACGTGCCAACATTGCTAATCTGACCTATGAGCTCAAAGAGGCAAAAGCAGCCGCCGGTGGCGGATCGCTGCCGACTGAAGACATTCCCACATTCGTTGTCGCCGTCCAACATGCAAAAATGCCGGCCAGCCGGATGGAATCAAAACTCCGCAGTGTCACGGTGCCGGTTATCGTCCGCGTCGATCAGGATGAGATTCTCCTCGATTTGCGAACCGTGGCCGAAGATGAATTCGGCTTTATTCTGGATGGCTTAAAATCAACCAACGTTTCATAAAAATTGCACGGGAGTCCCGACGTGATGGATGACACTCCGATAACCAGAGACCTGTCCTTTACCGTAAGTTCATCACAAGCCGGGTTGCGTCTGGACGTTTTTCTTGCGCAGGCAGATGAATCATTTTCCCGCTCGCAGATTAAAAACGCCATCGAAGAAGGTGATGTATTAGTCAATGAAAAAGAGCCGAAAGTAAGCCAGCACCTGAAAGCCGGTGATGTTGTTAGCCTTCACCTCGAGCCGGCCATCGATGCCGTTGCCATCCCGCAGGACGTTCCCATCAATATCGTTTATGAAGATGCATCCATTATCGTGATCAACAAAGCAGCGGGCATGGTAGTGCATCCCGCTCCCGGCAATCCGGATAACACCCTTGTCAACGCGCTCCTTTTTCATTGTCTTGATCTGTCGGGGATCGGCGGGGTGCTGCGACCGGGGATTGTACACCGACTGGACAAGGAAACGTCCGGATTAATGGTGGTCGCTAAATCCGATGAAGCACACCGCAAGCTTTCCGCGCAATTTGAAAAACATGATATACACAAAAAATATATCGCACTGGTCTGGGGTGACGTCAAAGGCCAAAGCGGTGAAATCGTTTTACCCGTGGGGCGTCATCCGGTGGACCGCAAGAAGATGTCCACGAAAAGCCGGCAGGGCAAGGATGCGCTCACGCTCTGGAAAGTTCGCGAACGTTACGGCAAAGCAACGCTGCTCGATATTGAAATCAAAACCGGACGGACGCATCAGATTCGCGTTCATTTGTCCGAGCGGGGTTATCCCGTCATCGGAGATACGGTTTACGGCAATGCTTCTAAATTGCAAACCATCAAAGACACAGCGCTGAAGACGGAGATTAAATCGTTACAGCGACAGGCGCTGCACGCTGCGCAGCTTTCATTTATCCATCCGCAAAGCGGCGAAAGAGTCGTCTTTTCAGCGCCGCTTCCGGAAGACTTGGAGAATTTGCGCGCACTGTTTCGCGAAGCCGCGCCGGGGTATGCCGGGAAATCCGGTTTACAAGCCTGGCAGGATAAGCTAAAAGGATAGCGATGTTTCCTCCGTCGTCTAAAAAAAATGCTATCGAATATTTGCAGGCGCCGTTACTGAGCGAATGCGATTTTCTGGTGCATGCTTTCTGCACGCGAATCGGCGGCGTTTCGCAGGATGATTATAAGAGTCTCAATATGAGTTTCCGGGAAGGCGATGAGGAGTTCCGCGTTCTGGCCAACTGGGACAAGCTCTCCGCGGTGTTTGAGATCCCTATGGAGAATTTCCTGGTTCTCAATCAGGTTCACGGCGATAACATCTTGGTCATCAAGCCTTATGGAGATTATTTCACGTCGCGTGAGGCGTTAAACTACGATGCCATGGTCACCACCCGAACGAACCTGGCCATTTGCATCAAGACGGCGGATTGTGTGCCGGTCTTTATTGTGGATCGGATCAAGAAAGTCATTGCCGCCGTCCACGCGGGATGGCGCGGGTCCGCTCTCGGCATCAGTGCTAAAGTGGTCCGTTTAATGCAATATTCATATAATTCGCAGCCTCAGGACTTACTCGCTGCGATTGGTCCCTCCATTGGCCCGTGCTGCTATGAAGTCGATTTATCCACTGCGGATGCTTTTCGCCGCCAGAAAAACGCGGAAGACTTTTTATTTCCGGGAAAGCGAAAAGACAGATGGATGCTCGACCTGGTGGAAGTCAACCGCCGCCAGATTCTTGATTGCGGAATTCCCAACACCAACATTCAGGCAGCAGATGTTTGCACCGTATGCCGCCAGGATGCTTTTTTTTCGCATCGCGGGTCAGGCGGCATTACCGGTCGGCAAATCAATTTTATGATGATTAAAGGAGATCCGCCCTGCCGTGTTTTAACGGTGGATGATGATTTAAGACGCTTGCATTAACGATGCTATGATGGAGGTCTTTATGGATCTGAAACCTTTGTTTGAACCGAAAACCATGGCGGTCATCGGTATTTCATCAAGCAATGACCGTCACCCCGCCAATGTTATTTTTGCCAAGAACCATCTTCGTTATCCGGTGGAAGTTTACGCCGTTAATCCGAAGGGTGGCAAACTGCACAGCGAAACCATTTATCCATGCATAGCCGATATTCCTAAAAAGATAGATCTAGCGGTGATTGCCACACGCGCGGAACTCGTGCCGGATGTCATGGCTGACTGTATTAAAGCCAGTGCAAAATCCGCCGCCGTAATTTCCGGTGGTTTTACCGAAGGGGGCCGAGGAGATTTACAGGACCGAATGGTAAGCATGGCGCAAGAAGCCAAATTCCCATTCATTGGCCCCAATTGTCTGGGTGTTTATGTCCCTTTTCGTGTGGACACATTTTTTCTACCTATTGAACGAATGATCAAGCCGGATGCCGGCGGGGTGACATTTGTCAGTCAGAGCGGCGGCATTTTGGTGGATCACATGATCAAATTCGCCCAGCAGGGTGTCGGTTTGGCCAAAGCCATCAGTATCGGGAATAAAGCTTTTATCAAAGAAAAAGAATTGCTCGCCTATCTGACGAAAGACCCTACCACAAAAGTTATTGCTTATTACATTGAGGGTTTCGGGGTGGGTGAAGGGCGCGATTTTGTATTAGCGGCGGACTGCTCACCCAAACCGGTGATTATCATGAAATCCGGAAAAACAGCCGCTGGAAACCGCGCCGTATCCAGTCATACGGCATCACTGGCCGGCGATTACGCCAGTTTTGCCGCAGCGGTCGCGCAGCATAACATCATCGAAGCGGCCAATGAAAACGAACTGGTCTCTTTTTGTGAAGTCTTAAGCTCATACACCAAACCAATTGAGGGCAAGATTGGCATCATTACCGGCAGTGGTGGCCACGGAGCCATGGCGGTGGACGCCTGTTCACTTGCCGGTTTGAAAGTTCCGGAATTATCCGAACCAACAAAAACAGAGGTAAAAAATAATCTGGCAGAAAACATTCGTTCCATTGCCTCGCTCAGCAATCCTGCTGACCTAACCGGCAGCGCCATTGATGAAGATTTTGTCGCCTGCGCAAAAGTCATGGGCGCCTCAGCTGAAATCGATTGTGTCATCGTTTTACTTCTACCCTATATTCCGGGCATCACGTTGGATATCGGTGTCAAGTTAAGCTCCGTAAGCAAACAATTCAATAAACCGTTTATAGCATATGTGCCTCAGGTTGAAAAATATACCATGCTCATTGAAGGCTTTGAACTCAATGGCATTCCTGTGTCGTCTTCCATCGAAGGTGCCGTGCTCATGGCCAAAGCCTTAGCGAGGAAAAAACCATGCTGAAAAAAGAAATCAAAGAGATCATCGAAAAATCAAAAAAGTGGGGCTGGGTACTGGAGCCGGACGCACAAGAAATTTTCTCCCTCTACGGCTTCAAAACGCCGAAATACGATGTCGCCATCTCTCATGAT
Source organism: uncultured Smithella sp. (assembly GCA_964581635.1). Classification (GTDB taxonomy): domain Bacteria; phylum Desulfobacterota; class Syntrophia; order Syntrophales; family Smithellaceae; genus UBA8904. The sequence continues at coordinate 9,450 of CAZOPH010000010.1, read as the reverse complement.
CAGGCCATGACGATCGCCGGCAAAATCGGCTATCCGGTGGTTGCTAAAATTGTATCGCCTGCGATTGTTCACAAATCCGACGTCAAAGGTGTGGTGGTCGGCATCAAGGATGATCAAACGCTGATCCAGACCCTGGATCGTTTTCGCAAACTCGACGGCTTCGTAGGCATGCTGATCGCGGAAATGGTGAAAGGTCTGGAATTGATCATCGGCGCTAAAAACGATTTACAATTCGGTCCGATGATTCTTCTCGGCATGGGCGGTGTGGGTGTCGAGATCTACAAGGATGTTTCCCTGAGGATGGCCCCGCTTAAAAAACGAGATGCCGACCACATGATTCATGAGCTGGTGGCGGAAAAACTGCTCACCGGTTATCGTGGCGTCGAACCCATCAATATGAATGCGCTCAAAAAAGCAATCGTCAATTTCTCCAGATTGATGATGGATCTGCAAGACATCGTCGAGTCGGTGGATCTCAATCCCGTCATGTGCACCGCAAAAGCCTGCACCGTTGTGGATTCGCGGATTATGCTGAAGAGCTAGATATTGTCTGTTGAATTAACTCCTAAAAACATCACATCTTGTTTTCCCGTGTTGCACGCAACTGAAGAAACAAAGTTGTCACAAATTTTGGAAAATATATAATTAATTTCAAATTTTTCCCGTAATCAAAATTATTCAAATTTGCATTACGGATTTTTTTGTTTTTCTCAACAATCTATGTGATTAAAAAAATTATTAAAAAAATTATTCTTGACTTTTATGCGGTATGTTGTAAATTATTTACAACAGAAAGGTGGTGATAAATATGGCAATATCAAAATCCTTTGGCGAGTTTTTCAAGGCAAGGAGAATAAGCAATGGTCTTACATTAAGGGAGTTTTGTAGGATAAACGGATTTGATCCGGGTAATGTCAGCAAGATTGAAAGGGGGCTATTTCAACCGCCACAATCAAGAGAAATGCTTTTGAAATATGCGACAGCGCTTGGCATCAAAGAAGGATCGGAAGACTGGCTGAACTTTTGCGATCTGGCAATAACCAGTGCCGGTAAGTTGCCTGATGACATGGTTACGAATCATGAGTTGATGTCTGCATTGCCGGTATTATTCAGAACGGTCAGGAACAAAAAGCTTGATGAAGAAGGACTTGAAAAGCTCATCATATCTATAAAAAGAGAACTACGCTGATGTTCAAATGCCCATATTACAGCTATAAGGAAATCGGCAATCAAACAGAATCATTCCTTAATCAATATCACCCTTCTCAAGATATTCCCATACCTGTTGAGGAAATTGTTGAGTTAAAACTTGAGCTTAACATTTTCCCATTTCCGCGATTGTATAAAGACCACGGATTAAACGGATTTTTAAGTTACGACCTGACGACCATTTATATTGATGAAATGCAGTATAATCAATTCAATGAGAAATATCGTTACACACTGGCGCATGAGTTGGGACATTATGTTCTACACAGGGCATGCTATGAGGATCTAACATTTCAGTCTATAGAGGAATATACCCGCTGGATAATTTCAATGCCCGCCGATGAGATTAGTTGGTTTGAAACTCAGGGTGAGTGGTTTGCCAGCCAATTACTCGTACCCACATATCAATTGATTCATACGTGTAAAACAATTATTACAAAGCATAAAGAAGATTTTAAAAAACTGCCATCAATTCCGGATGACATCTGGTCATATATTGCAAATGAAATTGCTGATTATTTTGAGGTAAATCCGCCCGTCGTAGAAAACAGAATTAAGAAAGAAAATATACCAGCGAAAATACCAATATTGGAAAAATAAAAACGAGACTGCTTCCCTGTATTAATCAGCCGGCAGACAATAATCTAGATAGGTTAAATTATTCTTTCAATCCTTGCCAAGATAACCACGCAAATCCCTAAGTGCATAGCGAATATTTTTTTACCAGAGAGTTGCATGGATTGGCTCATTGGCGCAATTACTGGGATTGCAGGGAATGATCGCGACCGGTCCCTACAGTTAGTTTTTATCTAAAGATCAATCAACAGAAGCTTACCTCCGATTTCCAAGGATCATAAATGTTGAAAATTCAGTAAAGTCCAGGTGATCTTTCACGCACACCCTCCGGGTTTTTCCCTCGGGATGAAGTTATGGCAGATTTTTTCAGGTGTTTATGCTATCTACTTTAATAATCACCATTTTTAATCGACCTCCTGTGCAGGTCTTTAAGGATTGTTTATGAAAAAGAGAACTATCCGGCCAGAAATAGACTACCGCGCCAAAGTGATCAGCACGGATCAGTTGCTGGAAAAGTTAAAACCCGGACAGAAAATTTTCGTTTCAAGCGGTGTAGCTGCTCCCGGCAAGGTCCTCACGGCCATTGCCGGGTCGGATGCTACAAATATCCGTGATTTGGAAATCATTCAGCTTGTTACGCTTGGGAAATATCTTACGTCTCCAAACGAGTATCGACAATATCGATTAAAGACGTTCAATATCGGTGAAAGCATCGGCAAAGAAATCGCCGAGGGCAAAGTTGATTTTATTCCCGCCAACCTGATGGAACTGCCTTACATTTTTTTAAGCGGTGCGGTGGCGGTGGATGTGGCAATCATTCAGACGTCGGTGCCCGACGATAAGGGCTTCATGTCGCTGGGTGTGGCAGTGGATGTAGCGAATATCGTTATTAAACAGGCGTCGCTTACAATTGCGGAGATCAATCCGAACATGCCGGTAACCCATGGCGAGACGTCTCTTCACATCAGCAGCATCGATTATATTGTCGAAAGCGATTTTCCTCTAATCGAGCGGAAAAACAAGCCCTATGACGAGATTGTGGATCGAATCGGCTGGAATATATCCAACCTGATTGAGGATGGCGCAACGGTCGGACTGCATGTGGGCAGAATATTTAATGCCGTGGCCGATCATTTAAAAAACAAAAAAAATTTAGGTATTGTGACGCATGTGGTTTCCGACTGGGCGATTGATCTGATCAACTCCGGCGCGATTTCGCTGGACCGCAGCCGTTATAACGGAGGTCTCATCACAGCGAGTTATTGTTACGGTAGCCGTGCCCTTTATGAATATGTCGATCGGAACCCTATTTTCGAGTTTTATCCGATCGCCCGTCTGAGCAATCCCTTTGTTGTGCGGCGGATTCAAAGTCTCATCGGCATTGTGAACGTCAAAAAAATAGATATCTCCGGCGAAGCGGTCATCTTTCATTCCGGCGACAATCTTATCACCGGTTATGAAAGCAAACTAGGCTTCGCCATGGCCGCAACCATTTCCAAAAAAGGCAAAGCGATTGTAGCGCTCAATTCCGTGGACAAGCAGGGTCGCAGCAACATTGTCATCAAGCATGACTGTGACTTCGAAAATTCCCATAGCACACTGGGCGTGGTTAAATATATCGTTACCGAATACGGTGTGGCCAATCTGTTTGGTAAGTCCATCCGCGAAAGAGCGCTGGCCATGATTGATATTGCTCATCCTGATCATCGCGAAGACCTGCTCAATCAGGCCAAAGCGCATAATTATGTTTACGCGGATCAAATATATGTGGCCCGCCATGCGGCCAACTATCCGGCCCTGTTGGAAACGCGCAAATCTTTGAAAGATGGATTGGAAATCAAGATCCGCCCGATTAAAACGTCCGATGAAGATATGATGCGCCGCCTATTTTACAATTTTTCCGACGAATCAAAATATTTCCGTTATTTTGCTCCCAAGCCCGTCATGCCCCACAAGGAAATGCAAAAATACGTCAGCATTGACTATGAAGATATTCTGTCCGTGGTCGCTATCGTGGAAAAGGGGCGTAATGAAAGAATCATTGCGGAGGCGCGTTATGCCTATGATAAAAAAACCGACGCTTATGAGGTTGCGTTCATTGTTGATGAGGAATTTCAAGGAAAAGGGGTTGCCACCTTCCTGTTTAACTATTTAACGAAAGTTGCGCGCGACCGGGGGATTATCTGGTTTATTGCCTATGTCCTACCGCGTAATGAAGCCATGCTGAAAGTCTTTGAAAAATCAAAGATCAAAATCACAAGGTCTTACGATGCTGACGCATTTACTTTGCGCTTTAATTTAGCGCAGGCTGATGTGGACCGTGAAGCGGCCGTGACAAAATAAGAAAAGCGATCCGTAGTAAATCATTCTTGCCTTAACGTTTCAATTATGAAATACTCCCCGCCAATTTAATTCATGCTTTAATGGTTGCGGACTTTTGGATATTAAAATGTCATGGACATGACATAAGCAATATCAATCATATCAAGGGAGGTAGCAGTTTTATGTCAAATGCAGTTATTGTCAGCGGTGTGCGTACCGCGGTTGGAGCCTTTGGCGGTTCCCTGAAAGACGTTTCCGCCAAAGACTTGGGAGCGATCGTCATTCGTGAAACATTGATTCAAGCTGGTTTCAAGCCGGCGTTACCGGCGCACGCCAAGGATGACGCGCCGGATACGGCAAAGAACGAAGGACTTTGTTCTATCGAACAGCAGTATTCCAAGTGGGCAGACAATCTCAAGGAAATCGCCATCGATGAAGTTATTATGGGCAACGTTATCGGAGCTGGTCAGGGACAGAATGCCGGCCGCCAGGCCATGATCCGTGCAGGCTTGCCTAAGGAGACCACCGCAATCACCATCAATAAAGTATGTGCTTCCGGTATGAAAGCCATTGCGCTGGCCGCAGCCAGCATCAAGGCGGGCGACAACGAAGTAGTCATCGCCGGCGGCATGGAAAACATGAGTGATGTTCCGATTGGACTGCCCAAGGCCCGCTGGGGTCACCGCATGGATATGCCTTTCGGTAAAACCGTGGACCTGATGGTGTTTGATGCTCTGTATGAAATCTTTTACGGTTACCATATGGGCATTACCGCGGAAAACATCGCCGCGCGCTACAACATCTCCCGCGAGGAGCAGGATAAACTGAGTCTGGAGAGCCATACCCGTGCCCGTAATGCCATAAGAAACGGCATTTTGAAAAGTGAAATTGTTCCGGTCACCATCCCGCAAAAAAAGGGCAACCCGATTATTTTTGATACGGACGAACGGCCGATGGATACCAGCATGGAAAAGCTGGCAAAACTGAACACAGCGTTCAAAAAAGACGGCACAGTCACGGCCGGCAATGCCTCCGGCATCAACGACGCGGCGGCCGCCCTGCTGATTATGAGCGAAGACAAAGCCAAACAAATGGGACTGAAGCCTCTGGCGAGAATTAAAGGCTACGCGTCAGGCGGCGTTGATCCCGCTTACATGGGTTTGGGTCCCGTTCCGGCAGTGCGCAAATTGCTCAGGATCACCGGCACGACGATTAAAGATTACGGTCTGTTTGAACTCAACGAAGCCTTCGCCTCTCAGGCCATTTCCTGCCTGCGTGAATTAAATATCCCCTGGGACATTACCAATGTCAACGGTTCGGCCATTTCCATCGGCCATCCGGTTGGCTGTTCGGGTGCGCGCATTGTTTTAGCGCTGGCCAATGAGATGAAACGCCGCAAAGTTAAATTAGGGCTTGCCTCCCTTTGTATCGGCGGTGGTCAAGGCATGGCGATAGCCATCGAAGCCGTTTAAATATTTTGTTCGAATAGCCCCCGCGGATTGCTGCGGGGGCTATTTTTCTCAATGAATATTCGCAAGAATATGATCGGTTTGCTGATGCCGTATTCAACCGTCAACGGAATCAAAATTTACTACGAAGAGCAGGGAGAGGGCGATCCGCTGATTCTCATCAATGGTCTGGCTTTTCCGATGGATTTGTGGTTCGCGCAGATTCGGGAGTTATCCAAGGACTTTCGCGTAATCGCGCTGGATAACCGGGGCATTGGTCGAAGCGACCAACCGGATGAAAAATACAGCATCGCCATGATGGCTTCTGATACGGTGGGCCTGCTTCAATCACTGGGTATTGCCAAAGTCCATGTCGTGGGATTGTCGATGGGCGGTTTTATTGCCCAGGAAATTGCTTTATCTTATCCCGAAGTGGTTCATCGCCTGATTCTGGTTGCGACCGGTATGGGCGGTATGCGATCGTTGGAATTGGGTAAACCCTTCTGGGATAAAGTGGCCGCAGCCATAACCGGTAAAACGCCCGAACAGGTCTATCGGACGGACTTGACGCTGATGGCTGCAGCGGGTTTTGCTGGAAGACATCCCGATATTATCAATCAGGCCGTTGGTTTGAGAATGAAAAATCCTCAACCTTTGCATGCTTTTCTGCGGCAGTTTGCAGCCTGCAACGCTTTTGACAATAATCATCGGGTGCAAAATATTTCGCAGCCCACGATGATCATTTTAGGAAAGGATGATCCGATTTTCCCGATTCCCCTGGCGGATGATTTCCGGCAAAAACTGCCGAAGGCGAAAATGATCATTTATGAAAATTGCGGTCACGCTATTCATCTGGAAAAAGCCGATCAACTGTCCAACGATATCCGCGAATTCCTTAAAAACTGATCAACCGCAGAGAAGGGTCTTGTGACCCGGGTAACCTTTTTATCCTTTAACTTATGAGAATGAGTCGATTCACAACGGTTACGCCTGATGAAGCGGTTAGGGTCATTAAATCAGGCGATCACATCCATTTGAGCAGTGTGGCCAGTTCTCCACAGTGTCTGGTTGCCGCCATGTGCAGGCGCGGACGCGCGGGTGAATTGGACAACGTTCATATTCACCATCTGCATACGGAAGGCCCGGCGCCTTATGCCGATCCGGAGTTTGAAGGCATTTTTCAACTGAATTCTTTTTTCGTCGGCCCGAATGTTCGCCGGCATACCCAGCAGGGCTATGCCGATTATATTCCGGTGTTCTTAGGAGAAACCCAGCGTCTTTATCGCGAAGGTTATCTGCCTTGTCATGTGGCCATGCTGCAGGTTTCCCCGCCGGATGAGCAAGGCAAAGTGTCCCTGGGCACATCAGTGGATGCAACGCTGGCTGCCATGGAAGTCGCTGCAACGGTTATCGCGGTCATCAATCCGAATGTTCCGCGCACATACGGCGATGCGCTCATTGCAATCGATAAAATTGATATTTTTGTAGAAGACGACACACCACTGGAAACAGTCCACTTTGCGAAGCCCGACGCGACAGAGGCGGCCATTGGCAGACATTGCGCAGCACTCATCGACGACGGCGCCACCTTGCAGTTGGGAATTGGCGCGATTCCCAACGCGGTGCTTGATCAGTTGATCGGGCACAAAAATCTGGGGATTCATACGGAAATGTTTGCCGACGGTGTGATTGGTCTTGTGGAAAAAGGTGTGATCAACGGCGCGGATAAGGTGATTGACCCGGGAAAGATGGTGGCGACTTTTCTCCTGGGTTCCAAGCAATTATACGATTACACGCATCAGAATGAGCAAGTGCTGATGAAGGATGTCGGCTATACAAACGATCCTTTCATTATCGCGAAAAACCCAAAGGTTACGGCCATCAACTCGGCACTGCAAATTGATCTGACCGGCCAGATCTGCGCCGACTCTCTGGGGACGCAATTTTATTCCGGTGTGGGCGGGCAGATTGATTTCTTTTACGGCGCGTCTCGTTCCCCGGGGGGTAAGGCCATTGTCGCCATGCCGTCGGTTACGGATAAAGGGGTGAGCAAAATCGCGCCCGTATTATTGCCCGGCGCGGGGGTGGTGACAACACGTGCCCATGCGCACTGGCTGGTTACGGAATTCGGTGCGGTGAACCTTTACGGCCGATCTCTGCAGGAAAGGGCTCGGCTGATCATTAGTATCGCGAACCCTTTGCATCAAGAAGCACTTGATCAGGCGGCGTTTGAACGTTTCGGTTCGCACTATCATTTTATGAATAAATGACGGTATTCTTTTGGCTATGATATATTTACCTTCCAGTAATGGGAATACCGGGACCGGGGTGGATGGAAATATCCACCTTTTTTGTGGTCAATATTTTATTGACATACAAGACCGGACTTCTTATAGTTCAATCATCCATAAGCAAAGGATTATTAAAATATTATGGCGAGGTGAAAAATGAAAATTAAACTGTATGTGCTGTTGCTCACAGTATTGGCGACCTTACTTACAAGTTGTGCTGGAGTTGGGACAAAATCTCAACCATTGCCCGTCGTTTTAAATATCACGGGCAGCAAAGTTGCCACCGAAATGAAAGACTGGCCTGGTTATAAAAGTATGTGGCATAAAGAGATGAAGCAAAAAGTTATTGCCGCCGGACGCCAACTGACCATTAAAGAGGGTGATATGATAATCCCCAAAGAACCTGGCATGCTGGTGGAAATTTCCATAAACGATTATAGCTGGGTTTCGGTGAGCACAAGATTCACGACAGGCGTTAGTACCGACGATGCCTGGGTTGATGTGAAGATTCGTTTTATCGACTTACAGTCGGGTAAGCAAATGGGCGAGCTGAGCTACGACAGATCATCCAGCCGACAATTAGGGGGAGAGTTTGTGATTATGACGGAGAGACAGGTTGCAAAGATCTGCAAAGAAATCGTAGCCGAAATCCAAAAACAATAAAAGTCATTTACCAAAATATGAAATGAAAGTGCTGTAATCTCTTTAACAGGACCCGGTTTGCCGTTTCGGATAACAAGCCGTGTCCTGTTTTGCGTAGGGATTAAGCTGATTACGGCTCGATCTCCAGTTTGAAATCGTCCCGTTCTTCTTCCAATTCCTTAAAAAGCTTCACGGCCCGATCAAAATCCCCGCCCATTAGATGTTTTTCTGCTACGCGCACTCGCTGTAGCCGCAAATATGGCAAACCATGCAGCCGCCTTCGTGCTCGACAATGCCGCCGCAGTCCGGACAAGCGCCTTTGACGAAAACGCGTTTTGCATGCTGCACCTTACCGCCGTTGGCCGCCACGTGAGCTTGAATCGCTTTGGCTACCGCATCGGCGCAGGACAGAATTTTGTTTTCACCGAAGCCGGATGGTGAATGACAGGAAATGCCCTGCAGCTGTTTGATAACTTGGCGCGCCTGAAGCCCGCTGCGCCACGCGAGCGACACCATGCGTCCAATGGCTTCGCTTTGGGATGCAGCGCAGCCGCCCGCTTTGCCCATTGTAGTGAAAAGTTCGAATAAACCGTTGGTATCCTCGTTGACCGTTACATAAAGCGGTCCGCAGCCGGTTTGCATTTGATAGGTCCAGCCCTTGAGCACTTTAGGCCGTTCGCGTTTGGTCGCTGATTTGTCTTTATCCATACCGGCGGGCGCGGACGCTTCCTGTTTTTTCCCAACACTTAGTACCTGCTGATCGCGTGAGCCGTCGCGGTATATGGTGACGCCTTTGCAGTCGAGCTGATAGGCCAGTTCATAGACGCGGGCCACATCGGCAACGGTAGCCCCGTTGGTGAAGTTAACCGTTTTGCTGACCGCGTTATCGGTGTATTTCTGAAAAGCAGCCTGCATGCGGATATGCACTTCCGGTGTGATGTCGTGGGCGGTGACAAACAGAT
>CAZOPH010000009.1:0-31415 GCA_964581635.1 uncultured Smithella sp. | reverse complement strand
CTTCCTCTCCGCCGATCACGGATCCCATCTGCAGCATATCTTCGAGAACATAGCGATCTCCCACTTTAGAGGCATGGTGCTTAAAGCCGTATTTTTTGCAGGCAATTCTTAAACCCAGGTTGCTCATAACCGTGCTGACTAAAAGATCGTTTTTCAATTTGCCTTCTCTTTTCAGGATATTAGCGCAGATGATGAGAATCTGATCCCCAGTGATCTCGTTGCCCTTTTCATCCACTGCAATGAGACGATCCCCATCTCCGTCAAAGGCCAGTCCAATAGCCGCCCCGCTTTCCACTACCTTTTTCCTGAGATCTTCTGTGTGTTGTGAACCGCACTTGGCATTGATGTTCACGCCGTCCGGCATGTTGTGAATGACTTCAACATCGGCACCCAGTTCAATGAATGCGTTTGGTGCGACTCTGTATGTCGCGCCGTTGGCGGTATCCAAAACGATTTTCATCCCTTCCATGGACAGATTGCGGGGAAAGGAATTTTTCAGAAAGACGATATAACGTCCGTTAACATCATCCAATCGGGCTGCTTTTCCCATTCCGCTTGCCGTCGGCAGTAAGTCAGAAAGTTTTTTGTTCAGGATAAGGTCTTCAATGTCGTCTTCCTCTTCATCGGTTAATTTAAAACCGTCACCTCCAAAAATTTTTAGGCCATTATCCTGGAAGGGATTATGTGAAGCGGAAATAACAATGCCGGCATCAGCCCGCATGCTTTGTGTAATGAAGGCAATCCCCGGGGTTGGCAACACGCCGACCAAGATCGGGCATCCCCCCATGGATGTGATTCCCGCTTCCAGTGAACTCTCGAGCATGTATCCCGAAATCCGGGTGTCTTTTCCAATGATCACGTGGGCGCGGTGTTTGTCTTTTTTGAATAAGTGCGCGACGGCCTGCCCAACACTGAAAGCTATTGCCGCGTTCATCGGATAGCGATTGGCTTCTCCTCTGATCCCGTCTGTTCCAAATAATTTACCCATCAATTTTCTCCTTCTTGCTCTTATTCACCCTTGGTGAATCAACTAATCAAAATTATTTCACTATCATTTTTTGAATAAAGCCAGGGCCGGAACAGACTGCGCGACTTTTGTCTTCATTGTATCGACTATACCGCCCAGCCATACTACGCCTTTTGACGAAATCGCAGCGGGCAGGCTCTGGATGGTCTCGATATAATTGGCCCTGTTACTCCCCACGGCCTTCTCGAAATCGCCTAGAAATGCCTCGCGGGATGAAACCGTCGGTGCCAGAACCTCTGGCATTTTATCGGTGAAGAGTTCCTCAATAAAGCTGATTTGTTCATACAACTCTTGTCGTTTACGGGCAGTGATTGCCTGACGCTTTTTGTGGGAGGAGGCCATGGCTTTTTCCGCCATCGTTTTTAATCTTTTTAAACGTTCCTTTTTAGCTGCAGAAAGCTGCTCCATAACACCGGCAAACAAGAGAGGACCAAAGGGATGGGCTTCCAGGAAAGGTTCCCTTACTTGTATGTACCAAGCCTCAAGAGCCTTCAAGTTGGCCAGATAGAGAATATTATTTTCCACGATGCGTATCATGCCGGGGTAGGTAGCCGGAATGTATTCCTTCAAACTTCCAACAGGTGCTTTCTCAAAAATTAGTTGATTGTTGCCAGGGTAATCATGCCGCAGGACGGAGCCAGCCGCAATCACATTGCCATATCCCAGGCGCACCGGACCAACGATTCCTCCCTGGCCGCCCAGAAAAATGGGGGGTTGGTTGAGCATCACCCCCCGGGGGACATCGCCAAGTAATGAAGGCGTTGTTTTGTCGGCATCGGGTGTAAAATTGAAATGGATGTAAGAGCTTCCTACTTCACTGTGATTGCTGCGGCTGGTGCCGCCTGCCATTAGACAGTCGCAGAAGTTAATCAGGCTGCCCAGTGTTACAAATGGGAAAAGGATGGTCTGCTTTAAGCCAACGCAGTGGGCACCGCTGGCTTCTTCCTCCAGAATGCATCCCTCTCGGACGTGAGCACCCGTACCCATATTCGCTTTTTCCAGAAAGACGGATTTGCTGAAGAAGCCGCCCTTCAATTCGACCTTTGTTCCGAGTTGACAGTCTTCGATCGTGACAGGAGCTTCATAGCCCAGCTTGCAACCGGATGAGATGACCGTTTTGCTGCCATAAATCCGGCAACCTGGATAAATCGAAACACCCTTTCCCCAGATTTGATTGACGTTGACTTCATCGCCAATATCGATTGTGCCTGGATTAGGAATATCCACTCCTTTATCGATTAGTTGACAAATTTTCTCATAGGATTTTGGTTTAAAATCCATACAATCTCCACCAATGCAAGTTACCGGATGAATCTATTGTCCAAAGGGAATGGTCGCATCCGCCCACCTCAAACTTTGTGTGAACTTCAGGCAATTAATGTTATGCAACCTTTCCTTAATTTTATTTACACAACACCATAGGCCAACATGGCTTTGGCCACCTTGGTGAAGCCGGCGATATTTGCGCCCATTACATAATCGCCCTTCTTACCATAGGCTTCAGCGGTATCATAGCAATTTTTGTGAATGGTCTTCATGATGATGTGCAGACGGTTGTCCACTTCTTCACGCGTCCAGGAAAGCCTCAGGCTGTTTTGGCTCATTTCCAGACCGGAGGTGGCCACACCGCCGGCGTTGGCCGCTTTGCCGGGACCATAGAGAATTTTGTTTTCCTGGTAAATCTTGATGGCTTCCGGAGTCGAGGGCATGTTGGCGCCTTCTGCCACGCAGTAGCAGCCGTTTTTCACTAAAGCGGCAGCGTTCTTGCCATTGATTTCATTCTGAGTGGCGCAGGGCAGGGCGATATCCACTTTGATGCCCTGTTCGCGGATGACATCCCAGACATTCTTGCCTTCGTAGCAGTTCGTCCCTTTATATTTGTCGGCGTATTCCGAGATGCGGCCGCGTTTGACGTTTTTCAGATCGAGGACGTAATTGCATTTCTTGTCGTCAATGCCCGCATCGTCAATGATGCAGGCGGAAGAATCGCAAAGCGAAATAACTTTTCCGCCCAACTGGTTGACTTTTTCCACGGCGTACTGGGCCACATTGCCGGCGCCGCTGATGGCGACGGTTTTGCCTTTGAAATCGAGCTTTCTGGTGGCTAGCATTTCCGCCGCGAAATAGGTGGTGCCGTACCCGGTTGCTTCGGGACGAACCAGACTTCCGCCGTAATCAAGACCTTTGCCGGTTAGGACGCCGGTGTGCTCATTGCGGATTTTCTTGTAATAACCGTAAAGATAACCGATTTCGCGGCCGCCGACGCCGATGTCGCCCGCGGGAACATCGACATCCGCGCCAATGTGACGGAACAACTCACGCATGAAGGCCTGGCAGAATCTCATCACTTCGCTGTCGGATTTACCCTTGGGATCAAAATCGGAACCGCCCTTGGCGCCGCCCATGGGCAGCGTGGTCAGGGCGTTTTTTAAAATCTGTTCAAAACCCAGAAATTTGATAATGCCCAGGTTGACCGACGGATGGAAGCGCAGGCCGCCCTTGAACGGTCCGATGGCGTTGTTGAACTGTACGCGGAATCCGCGGTTAACTTTCACATTGCCCTTGTCATCCATCCAGGGCACGCGGAAGCTCATGGCTCTTTCCGGTTCGACAAGCCGTTCATAAATATTGGCTTTGACGAATTCCGGGTGTTTCTTCACGGTAGGTTCCAGCGTCTCCATGACTTCTTCAACAGCCTGATGAAACTCGGGCTGATCCGGATCGGTCTGTTTCACTTTTGCGATAACATCTTTGATGACTGACATAATTTACTCCCCCTTTTAAAAATAGTTTTTAACTTTCATATTTGGTTGGTTTGCACATGAAATCTCATCATTGTGGATTATATCTTTTCTATATCCTTCAGCTTATCGTATTCCATCACGGTGGACATGGCCTTATTGTCCACATCAAAACCTTTTTCATAGGCTGCAGCCACTGGGTTGAGGCCACCGATTAGAATCATTCCGATTTTATTGACATCCACATGTGTCTGGCACACGGGATGACCGATACTCCCGATGGATAATACTCCGTGAATACCGGCTTTGGTGAAGTCATCAATTACTTTATCAATTAGGCTTCGGCTTAACGCGGGAATTTCACGGAAGTTGGCTAGGATCTTCCCCTCGCCATCCGTCGCGACTTGATTGACGGATGTCATTTTGCCGCGAATAAAAATTTCTGACGGGTCGAGTGAGGAACCGGCGTAATGAATCAATTCCACAAATCGCAGGATTTCTCCCTTGCGTACCTGGAGAATGCCGCCGAACTTGGAATCAATGGGAACGCCGTGCTTCAGAAGAACGCTGTTAATCACAATACTGCACATGGTCGCCAATCCAACTTTGCCTGGGGGAACCATAATATCACCTAATGTTTTTCCGGCGGCAGCAACAGCAACACGCGAACTGACGGCGAGTTTCTTTTGAAAAACCGGCTTCATCACGCTCATCGCGTCGTTAAATTGTTTTTGCGGAAAGAACGAGATATTGACTGGCACTAGACCACGCTTCTTTTTAACGTCGAATGTTGTTTTAAAGGAAAGGATATCAATACGTGAAATTGACAGACCTATTTTATCCTGTACACGGGCATCGGAAATTTCATTGAGGCCATGTTCGGTAATTACTCTGCCATCCCGTCTGCCCACCAACCTGGTGAGGCCACGCTCGTCCATGATTTTCAGGTGGTAGCGGACGGTCCGTTCGCTGAGCTGCACGTTTCGCTCCGACATCCGGCGGGCGATTACGCGCGCGCCCATCGGCACTTCGTTTTCGTGCAGAATTCTCAAGATGAGGATAACTTTTCTTTCAATGTCTTCGGGCTTAAAAAGCTCCTTCATAGGCTTTCCATACGGCAAACGGCAATTGTTTGCCGTATCCCTACTTTCAAATGACTTTTTTGTCAAATACATTTTTGTCTTTATTAATTTTTCCCGGTTCCATTTTGTATGATGGTGAGGAAGCATGCTGGATATCAACATGTTTTACACGTAAATATCCTATCAATATTTATGATATGTTAGCCGTAACAGGAGGATGATGTCTGATCTATTGCTGGCCAAACTGTTTTTGAATCTGTCCGGCAATCACTTCAATAGGCTCGCTGTAAAGTGATTCCAGAGAAATAGATTCCAGATACTCGTCATGCCAGGAAAGATTGTATTCATTAATGAGATTGCGGATATCGTCGTACCGGTGTCCCAATGCTGCCATTTTCCCCGCCAGACTAAGGTTGTCATTGAAAGTGATATGAATCAGAAGCAGGTTTACGACCCGGGCATCTGCTCCCTGCAGGGGGATGATCATTATCGGAGCGCCGTCTATTTTACCCCGGCCCAGATAAACATGGCCATTACTGACGATGGTATTTTTCACCCCCATCAGTTTAGTGGGATGATCTGCTCGCGATGTCATTTGAGCGGCCACGCCGCCTTTGGCTGAAGTTGCAATGATCGAATTCTGTGTGGGATGACCCTGTTCGTCAAGACCGCTGATGTCATAGACTGTATATCCCCTTACTGCCGCCAGGGCGGGCTGGAGGCGATGGATTGATAGAATGCTCCGATAAGTGAGATTCTTTGCGGAGAATTTCAAAGTTTCGATCAGATCGAAAACAATTCCTTTGAGCTCTTTGTCCTTCCGGCTCGTCCCCACGGTGACGGTTTTGGCCTGATGGCGGATGGCATCAATCGGACGCGTTAACTCATCAATGGCCGTACCCAGCACTTCATCCAACAAGTCAAACAGATTAATCGGGTCATCCTCTCCTTTGAATTCTCGGCGAATATCCTGTAAGGGCATTTTGCCTGCAGCATATTTTAGCAAGAGTAGTAGATCAGTAATGGTTTTCCCAGAAAGGACGCTGAAGGCTCCGCTTTGGCTTCGGGATTTGAACAGAGCATAAAAGTCATTGATGATCCGGCAAAAAGAGACATCAGCCACCATGTCGAAAATATCGAAAATAGATAATTTCTTTTTTGTCCTTCTTGTCAATTCCATTGACAGTCGGCTGCGGAATTCACGGAAGATCTGCGCTTCTTCATCGATGGTGCGCGCTGCAAAGTAGCCCCATAAGTGGCCGGCCATGGTATTAAGAATCACAGGCAGGGGCGCAGGTGCGGCGGGAATGCCAATAACCGCGTCGGCGAGTTGATCAAAACGGTGATCGTCTTCGTCAGCAAAAACAATCACGGCTGCTTTATGGGCTTTGAAAATTGCTACGTCTTTAACAATATCCTCCAATACTGCTTGAGGATTGCCGGAAGCGCAAACCAGAATGAGCGGTTCGGCGGATAGATCGATGTGCTTTTTATTTTCCACGATATCGGAGGATATTGTTTTATAGCAAAGTTCGCTGAGCTTAATGCGTATCTCGTCAGCCGCCGCCTTGTTGGGTCCGCTGCCCACGATTGCCCAGTATCTTTTCCCGGCGTTTTTTTTCACCGAGGCGGCTATGACGTCGCGGTGCGCGAAAATGTGATCCATCAGTCGTGGCGTAGATTCAAGATGCCGCAGTGCCATCGCGATGTCTTCGTCGCTGCGCGATCCCAGAATCTTCGCGAAGAACAAGGCGAGTATATGTCCGGCGACAATCTGCGCATAAAAGGCTTTGGTCGAGGCGACAGACATTTCAATATCTCGTCCATCACTGGTATAGAATACGCCGTGTGATATGGCGGTGATATCTGATTGTCTGCGGTTGACAATGGAGATGATCTGCGCGCCGCGTTCCCGAGCCATGGCCACGGCGCGGTTGGTATCGGTGGTCGTGCCCGATTGCGTAATCGGGATGACCAATGTATCGGCAAGGTCGTCTTTCAGTCCGAAACCGCTTAATTCTGAGGCAACCCGGGCAAGGATGTTAAGGCTGCTGCCTTTAAGGTAATACGACAGAGCGTCAGCCACGGCCTGACCTGCTATAGCTGCCGTTCCATGACCGATAATGACGATGTTTTTTATTAAACCGTTTTGAAGACCAGTGCGTACGCAGGCGGGAACTATATCCATTCCAAAATTAAAAGAGACCTGCGGAGCGGTTTGACCGGATGCAACGATCCGGTATTTACCGCGTAGCGTTCTTTTGATGGACAGGGCGGATTCAGAAATTTCCTTGAGGAAAAAATGCGGGTAATTGCTGCGGTCAATGTCCCGTGTGGTGATTTCCGCCGTATGCAGATCGTTGTCGGCAAGGGGGATGGTGGTGCCGTCGTAAAAGCACGCGCTGATTCCCTTCATGCCGCCATCGCAATTCTGGTCCAAGATGAATACCTGTCCGCCTTTTTCGCCGTTCATCTTGATAAAGCGCGGCATGACTTCTACCAGGCCGTAAAGTTCCGAAGAAAACATATACTGGTTGGAATTAATTCCGACATAAATGGATTGGCCGCTGCCTTTGAGCGCCAAAAACATTTTGCCGGGCGCCAGATTACAGGTCATAGCAATGGCATGCGAGCCTTCAAAGTCATTGACGGCCAGGCGGAACGATTCCGTCAGATCCTGTCCATCCTTCAGATACTTTTCGATTTGCAGAGGGATGATTTTGGTGTCGGTGGTTACCTGCGGATCGATCAGTTCGCTTCCAGTCTCCAGAGATTGTCGCAGCGCCTGGTAGTTATCGATATCCCCGTTCAAAACTACATTAATTTGCGCCTCAATGTTGCAATAATGGGGATAGGCAGATTTGGACTGGATCGTTGTATAATTGTTTACCGGATGGCAATTTTCCTCAGTGATGGAGCCGACAGAGGCCCAGCGGGTATGTGTCAGTGCTGTTTCAAAATCCGAAGCTTTCGTGGCAAAGCATTGCAGAATGCGATCATTTTGAATGGAATGTCTCAAATCGGCTACATTGCGCCCCAGTTCACCGACAATGGAATGGGTTTTATAACAGAAAGTCGCGATGATGCCGCCTGTATTTTCAGCTATTGAAATACAAATGCTGAGGTTAATAAGATCGCCCGGTTGTGTTCGCTGTTGATAGGCTTCATCCCAACCATTTTCCTTGATTGTCCGGAGGATGTCTTCCATTTCTTTTTTGTTTTCCAGGACGAATGTCAATTGAATGCCTGCTGAATCACGTCCCCGGACTTCGAGGCGATCCAGCGCGTTTAACAGCAGGTTGAGTTTCCGGTATTTTCGAAAGGTGGCGGGATTCATCGCAGCGGATGTCTCTGCGCCGTAAAGCGTAAGGACTTTTTGCAGATTGTCTAAAATATCTTTTTCCAGAATCCAACAGATATCCTTGAGCGAAAGAAGTCGGCTGTTGATGATTTCCAGATCAACTGAGTTGAAAACGGTTTCCTGATGTTCCAAATTTTTTTCTTCGTTGCTCAGAAACGCTTTCATTTCCTGAGCGACGTGAAACAAATCAGACGCCCTGTCTGTCTGAAAAAAAAGAAATTGCTGCACCTCCTCACGTTTGAGCTCGGAAACGGCCATATCTATGGCCTGTAAAGTTTCTCTTCCGTTTAAGTAATTCGTTGCGTCATTTTGCCCCGCAAAAACGGTCTGTAAATCGGCATTTTTTATTTTTTGCCATATTGCAGCGGTTCTAAGATCTGCCGTTTTGTCTGAGGGTTTCTCTTGCAACCGGCAGGTCATTAAACCGGCAAAACCGCAATTAAGCTGATTGCAGAGAAGGGGGCAGAAGATGATTGCCGGCGCAGGAACAGTAGCTGGAAGAGCGCCAACAAAAATACGGCAATGTGCGATAAAAAATAGGATTTTTTTGAGAATTGCGAACATTTTTGTATAAATCATTATGTCCTTTTGTTTTGCAGTCTGGCGATTTTTTTTGCTATACTATAAACTCTTTTATGCAACAATTTTGTTTAACTTCAATTTTCCGGCGTTAACCTAAATATACGAGGAACAGACAAGATAGATATATGAAAATCATGCATCAGCTTGATTATTCGTCGTTTTGGCGAACCATTCTGAATAATTCATTGGGACAGGCACGTTCCATAACTCCTCGTTACTCCAGCTATTGACCATGTGAACTGCAATAACCGTTCCTAAGGTTAATTGATTTTTTTTCGGCAAAGGTATCTAAATTTTTTACGATGTTGAATGCAGATATTTTTAGGAAAACTATTTGATTTTCTCACAGTCGATGCCCAGTTTGGCCATTTTATCGGTAAACGTGTTGCGATTGATACCCAGAAATGTTGCTGCCGAACTTTTGATGTAACTAGAGCGTCTCAGGGCGATCTTGAAGAGCCCTTTTTCCACCATCGACATGACTTCCGCATGAAGTTTGCTTTTGCCGTTGCCGTTATCCGAAACCGATAAGACCGTTGCCAGATCGTCCAGCTTTTTTTCCAATATTTCTTCGACCGCCGCGTAAAGTTTTTCTTGAACACCAATTACCGCTGCTGGTTTATTCTGTTTTTTTTCTCTCATGTTCATAAAACTCCTGCATTTGAATCCATCTTTATCATGAAGCTATTCACTCAGATATTTTTGATGCTCTCAACGACGAACGGATACTAAAATGTAACCAGCTTGGTCAGGATAATCGCGACAATTACAATCAGGACAATCCAGGTTAAAATAATCAGAGATGTTCGTTCGATGGGATTTGCCAAATAATTTTTAATTTCCACTTCCACTTTTTCATCTTCGAGCTTTTCCGCCAAATAGCGGATCAAGCGTGTATGATCCTGAAGAAGATTGGAAAACATATAAAATCCTTTGGTTGTGGTCAGAAGAAAGTAAGCTTTATTTCGCATGATGACAACACCCAGATGCGTGATTTCCGCCCAGGTGAAATTTTTTATACGGAAAAATTTTTTAATGCGCAATCCGTTTTCAGAAGCCGTAAACGCTCTTTCATATGCCTCAATGGCAATGACCATTGTTGTTAGGCATAAAACGGTAAGAATGATGCTTTCCCAGGTTTGCCCGTCAAAAAGGCTCAACGCCCAAAGTACCAATAAAAGTGCAACCGCGATTATAAAAGGAACAATAAATTGTTTGTTAATTTTATAAATCTGATTCACAGGTTGTCTCCGAACTTTTTCAGCGCTTTTCTGATGAAGGTGCCGCTTTTGCCGCCGCTTTTTTCCAGAAGTAAAATATCACTGATAATCATCCCCTTATCCACTGCTTTGCACATGTCGTAAATAGTCAGCGCGGCAACACTGACGGCTGTCAGTGCTTCCATTTCTACACCTGTTTGTCCAACCGTCTGGACACGTGCTTCAATGACCACCTGTGAGTTTTCCCGGTCAATTGTAAAATCGATGTCAATGCCGGTCAGGCCCAGTGGATGACTAAGCGGAATAAACTCGCCGGTTTTTTTTGCCGCCATGATGCCTGCGATTTGGGCGGTCGTCAGCACGTTACCCTTAGCCACCCCGCCTTCTGTAAGAAGCTTAAGGGTGGCGCTTTTCATCTGCACTTGGCCTCGGGCTATAGCCCTTCGGACGGTCTTTGCTTTGCCGGTCACATCCACCATCTGAACCTGGCCAGTATCGTTAATATGGGATAGCTTTTTCATGGCGGCAACTGACTTTATTATGTTTGAATTTATATGAGCCGAAACAATTTGAACAGAACCTAGCACAGCGCCTTTTGTGAGTCAAGAAAGTCGAAAACATTTTTGAGAAAATTAAAAACTTGATATAAATACGATGATTAGCTAGTATTTTTTATCATAAATCTTCCTCGGAGAAATAAAGTGTTCATAAAAGTGTTCAGTATGAGTGTTATCGGTATGGAATCATACCCCGTATCGGTGGAAGTGGACGTTTCCCAGGGAATGCCACAATTTGCAACGGTCGGCCTACCGGATGCCTCCGTGAAAGAAAGCCGGGACCGGATCAAGGCCGCTATCAAGAATTCAGGTTATCCATTTCCGCGCAATCACGTGACGGTCAATCTGGCACCGGCCGATATTCGTAAAGAGGGAACAGGATTTGATTTGCCGATTGCGGTGGGTATTCTGGCGGCGGAAGAGTTGATCGAAGAAGCCGCTCTTCAGAACTGTTTTTTTATAGGCGAACTGTCGCTCGACGGCAGCATTAAAGGAGTGCGTGGCGTATTGCCCGCTGCCTTTAAAGCCAAAGAGCTTGGTATCCAATCAGTTTTTGTTCCGGAAGAAAATGCCGCTGAAGCGGCCATGGTGGAAGGTATCAATGTTTACGGTGTCAAAACGCTTCCCGATGTTGTCGAGTTTTTGTCAGGCCGGCAAACCATTCCGCCGCTTTTTCTGGACACCGGGAATGTTTTTCAAAAGAATCGTCATTTTGACATCGACTTTTCTGAAATCAAAGGCCAGAAGCAGGCGCTGAGGGCACTGGAAATTGCGGCAGCCGGCAGCCATAATATATTGATGATCGGTCCACCCGGTTCCGGCAAAAGTATGCTGGCCAAACGAATGCCAACGATATTGCCCGATCTTTCCTTTGAAGAGGCCATTGAAGTCACCAAAGTTTTTTCCGTTGCCGGGCTATTGAACTCAGGTGAGACGCTGATTGCCGTAAGGCCCTTTCGTTCTCCCCATCATACTATTTCCGACGTTGGCCTCGTCGGAGGCGGCCAAATGCCGCATCCTGGAGAAATCAGTCTGGCCCATCTGGGTGTGCTTTTTCTAGACGAACTGCCGGAATTCAAAAGGAACGTACTGGAAGCGCTTCGGCAACCGCTGGAAGAAGGAACCATTACCGTTACCCGTTCGGCAGTGACGGCCGCCTTTCCAGCAAAATTCATGTTGGTGGCTGCCATGAATCCCTGTCCCTGCGGCTATTTTGGCGATCGTGTCCATAGTTGTCGCTGCTCTCCGCAGCAGATTCGCCAGTATCAGGCAAAGATATCGGGCCCGCTGTTGGATCGCATCGATTTGCATATCGAAGTGCCCTCAGTTAAATATCGAGCTTTGACAGGAAAAGAAGAAGGCGAAGCATCAGCAACAGTCAGGGAGAGGGTAGAGCAAGCGCGTGGAAGACAAAAGAAGCGCTTTGGCAAAACGGGTGTCGTCACGAACGCCCGCATGTCTGAAAAACAAATCCGGTCCTTTTGCTCCATTAATGAGGAATCGCATCAGCTGATGGAAATGGCTATCGAAAAACTGGGCCTTTCCGCTCGAGCCATGAGCCGTATTTTGAAAGTATCCCGTACGATTGCTGATCTGGAAGGTAGGGAAAAAATCGAGCCCGCGCACGTCGCCGAGGCGATTCAATATCGAAGCCTTGATCGAAGCATTGTTTAGTGATATGAAAAAATAATTGCGTCTATTTTTTGGAGATATTTTACTCAAGAGGAATTTATGGAAATCAAAATTATCAAGGCATTACCGGAAAAAATGAAGGCTAAGCCTACGGATGAATCAAAACTCGGTTTTGGTAAAATATTCACCGATCACATGTTCACCATGCAATACAAAGAAGGACAAGGTTGGTATGATGCGGTCATCGAACCCTACCGTCCTTTGCAGCTGGATCCGACCGCCATGTGCCTTCATTACGGCCAGGAAATATTTGAAGGATTGAAGGCCTACCGTGGGGAGAAAGACGAAATTTATCTTTTCCGTCCGACGGAAAATATTAAGAGGATGAATGTTTCCGCGGAAAAGCTCTGCATGGCTCACATCGATGAAGAGGTTTTTTTTGAAGCCCTAAAAAAACTGGTATTGCTTGAAAAAGACTGGATTCCTAGGGGGATAGGGACATCCCTTTATATCCGGCCCACGTTGATTGCCACGGAAGCTGCGCTCGGTGTGCATCCGGCCAACCAATATCTCTTCTTTATTGTTGTCGGCCCGGTGGGTGCCTATTACGCCAGTGGTTTTGCCCCTACCAAGATTTATGTGTCCGAGGAATATGTAAGGGCGGCACCGGGTGGTACGGGGAATATTAAATCGGCTGGCAATTATGCCATGAGTCTTTACGCCAGCCGTATTGCCAGTAACATGGGCTACACACAAGTGCTGTGGCTGGATGCGCGGGAAAATAAGTATGTGGAAGAAGTTGGCACAAGCAATATCTTCTTCGTCATAGGTGATGAATTAATAACCCCACCACTGGCCGGAACAATTCTGCCGGGTGTTACGCGTAATTCTGTGATTCAATTAGCGTCTCATCTAGGAGTGAAGGTTAATGAAAAACGTCTGTCCATGGATGAAGTACTCGATGCGCTGAACAAAGGCACTCTCAAAGAAGTTTTTGCTTCGGGTACAGCTGCCGTCATTTCACCAGTTGGACAAATTTATTTTCGCAAGAAGGAGTATCTCATTAACGGTGGAAAGACCGGAGCTCTTTCCGAGAAGTTGTTTAATGAAATCCTGCAGATTCAGTATGGAAAGAAAGAAGATCCATTTGGTTGGCGCGTACAGCTTGCTTAAGGACAGCTTAAGAAAATCAAGGCTACTTCAGGTTATTATCCCTTGGATATGGGCACTTGAATTTGCATTCCACAATGTTGTGGAAAGGACTGTTTATAACCATGTTGATAAATTGATTAAGTCCGCAGTGGTGAGGCTTTTAGACCAAATTGCTTAAGCTTTGAGCAAGAATATAAATTAATAATATCATATACTTGTTATTATTCCCTGTAATCATCGTCACTTATGGATTATTGAAGATAAAGATGTAAACGCTACTGAAAAAAGTGTGCCATGTTCGATCAGTTTTTAATATCTTAGAAGATAAAAAATGATGAAAAAGAATCTTGATAAAAATTGGTTATTTATATCTGTGAGGATCGTTGCGGTTTTTACGGCAATCTTTTTGGGGATAGTTTTACGTCCTGCTGTTTCCAAAGCTGCAGAACTGCTTCCTATTGATGACACCGTGAACCGCTTGCAGCAGATGTATGAGAAGACCCAGGATTTTCAGGCGAATTTTATTCAGGAAACGACGGTACAATCCATTCGGAAAATTGATGTGGAAGAAGGGATCGTCTATTTTAAAAATCCCAAGCAAATGCTCTGGGATTATAAAAAACCGAAGACGAAAAAACTCATTATCAATGCGCAAAAAGCCTGGCTTTATCTGCCACAGGATAAAGCCGTTTATACACAGGAATCTGATAAGATTTTTAAATCTGAGGCTTTAATCAAATTTTTGTCCGGTTTAGGAAAGTTGAAAGATGACTTTACGATTAAATACGACAACCCCGGCACAGTGGATAAGGGCGGCAACTATCTATTGCGGTTATATCCGCGTGAAAAAGGTGCATCTTATGAATATCTGCAAATGACGATTGCGCAAAGTGATTTTCATATTCTTCAGGTCAGTTTTGATGATAAAATGGGCAACTCTACTGTCCTGAAATTTTCCGGTATCAAAATCAACACGGGGCTTTCATCGAAATTATTCCAATTTCAGCCGCCCTCGAGGGTCAGTATCTTTAAAATGCCCTGATCGCAAATACTTTGTCATGAATCAAAAGGATTTTCACGATTAAAATCAGGTGTTAGCTCAGCATCACTGACTTCCTGCACAAAAAGGTTTTCAAAACCCAGTTTCAGGGCATAATCTAGTATCTGAGAGTATTCAACGTTGGTGATTCTGCGTCCCAGTTGCGGGTGGGATTTTACATGCCTGGTCGGCGTATATTGCGACATGAGACAGATCGGGATGCTTGTTGATATTTCATTTTTCAAAATCCTCAGCGCTTCTCTGGAATTTTCAAGTCTTCCGGGTAAAACCAGATGGCGGATGATGATGCCATGTGTGGCGACGCCATTTTCCACATCCAGGTTGTTGCCTACCTGCTGGATCATTTCCCGAATGGATTCCATGGCGAATCGCGGATAGTCCGGCGCGTCGGAGAACAACAGGGCATCTTCTTCCAGTCCATATTTAAAATCCGGCAGATAAATATCCACCATGCCGTCCAGAAGACGGATGACTTCGGGATTTTCATAACCGCCGCAATTGTATACAAACGGAACAGTGAGCCCTTGTGAACGTGCCATACACAGAGCCTCCATCACCAGAGGTGTCTGAGGCGTCGGCGTCACCGGTTCGACATTATGACAGCCGTTTTTCTGCAGATCGAGCATGACTTTTGCCAGTTGCAAAACGGTCAGCTCGTGTCCCTGCGCGTTGTGGGAAATTTGATAATTTTGGCAATAGATGCACCCCAAATTGCATGAAGAAAGGAAAATTGTTCCTGCGCCGCGTGTTCCCGAAAGAGGCGGTTCCTCTCCGTGGTGGGCTAGCGCGCAGTCCATGATGATTCCGGCGGGAAGACGGCAATAGCCCCGCTCGCCTTTTGTGCGGTCAACCCGGCAGGCGCGCGGACAGAGCGTGCAGGATGTGTATAGATCCAGAAGAGATTGAATAATCATTCTTGAACCACGTTAGGAGTTACGTGTGAGGAGTGGGAAGTAAAAACCTGAGCTTTCACGCCTGACGCCTCACATTTTCTCCACCATATTCCGAATCCGGCCACTTTCGACCAGTTCCAGAAAATCTTCGCCCAGTGACGCTGATAATTCCACCGCTTTGTTCCAGTTTTCAATCCGCTGTTTATCACGGTCAATATAAGCAAGAAAATCATCGCGATCCGGAACTTTTCCGCCGGGTATCTGATCAATAAAGCTTTGCGACGGAAAGGCCATAACGACATTGCTTAATGTCTGATCATCCGGCACGCGCTTTTTAATCTTTTTATCGAGCCAACCGGGTATAATCCGTTCCTGATGGTGGAAAAAAAGTACCAACTCATTTTCTTTTACGGCAAATTGATGCGACAGGTGATAATCAATCAAGCCGCCGTCGCGATAAACACCACGGGGAGCACCGAAAATATTCTTTACCCCGGCAACGACCAGCGGGATCGCTCCGGAGGCCATCACTGCGTATTTGAAATTGACTTCATTCATCCGCACGTACTTGCCCCGGAACTGCGGTTGAAAACAAAAAGGGGGCGGTTTGGAGCCGTTATAGAAAACAACCCTGTCGGCAAAATGGTACAGATTATTCCGGCTGATGAAATTCAGGACATAACAGGCGGCCAAGGCCGTTTTCTGTAACAAGTGTTTTTCGGAGGCAACCAGACCGCGCGCGCGGGCCGTGATGACCGATAAACGATAGCGTTTGTTGGCCAAGGCAAAGGGTAGAGCATCATCTTCAATGTACGCATTCAGAATGTGGGTGAATTTTCCCAGAATGGTTGTCGGTGTGTCTTTCCGGGTAAAACAGACGGTGATATAGGCATGGATGAATTTACGGTAACAGTCCACAGCCTGCGGTTGCAGCCAGGCAGCAAAACGCCAGGCGCCGGCGGATGATCCGATGAGATGCACGGCTCTGGATCGCCCCAGGAGATTTTGCTTCAGAAGTGTCAGATCAAACCCACTTGCGACAAGCCAGCGCGGCCCAACCGCCGCTCCGTAATAAGCCGAAACGGCGTCAAAATTAAATCCGCCGTCTTTAATGATTTCGTAAGCTTTTTCCCCTGCTTTGATGCGCAATCGGCTCATAAAAATTCATCCGGGCAAAGACCTTGACACATATTCTTTTGTCTTGTAAATACAATGCAAACCGTGGGACGAATAAATATCAACACGATTATTTTTTTCGAACGATTCTATTTATTCAAGGTCGATACGGCTTTTATCAATAATTACAGAAATTGCAACTCATTTTACGATCTTCAAGCAGAGGAATCATCATGGATGTTCAAAGCACCATTAAAAAAATAGCCGAAGATGCGCTTACGGCATCACGCCACCTTTCTCATATCTCCGCAAATACTAAGAATGCCGGACTTTTACGCATGGCCGATGAACTCATCCTGCATCGTGATTTTATCCTGTCCGAAAATATCCGGGACTTGGCCGGCGCCAGAGAGAAAGGCCTTTCCGCAGCTATGGTTGATCGGCTCACGGTCACAGAATCCACCATCGAGGCTATGGCGCAGGGGTTGCGCGAAGTCGCGGCTCTGCCTGATCCGGTAGGAAAGGTGACGTCCATGTGGCGCCGTCCCAACGGTCTATTGGTTGGTCGCATGCGCATTCCCCTGGGAGTGATTGGTATTATTTATGAGTCGCGTCCCAATGTCACGGTGGACGCTTCCGCCCTGTGTCTCAAATCCGGCAACGCGGTCATTTTACGCGGCGGATCGGAAGCGATTCACTCCAATCTTGCTATTGCGTCTGTCTTACAGGATGTTCTGAAGGAAAGCCCGTTGCCTGCCAAGGCCATTCAAATCATTCCGTTTACTGACCGCGAAGCGGTTTCAACCATGCTGCAACTCGATGAGTGCATTGATTTGATTATTCCGAGGGGCGGCGAGGAACTGATCCGTGCCGTGGTTGCCCAGTCCAAGATTCCCGTTATCAAACATTACAAAGGTGTCTGTCATATCTTTGTGGATGCGCGAGCCGACCTGGACATGGCGATCAATATATGCCTCAATGCCAAAGTGCAACGGCCTGGTGTCTGCAACGCTATGGAGACGCTTCTTGTGCATTCGGACATCGCGCCTGTGTTTCTGCCAAAGATGGCCGAAAAAATGCAGCAAGCGGGCGTCCTGCTTAAAGGCTGCCAGAAAACCAGGCAGATCCTGAAAAATCTAGACGCGGCAACCGAAGAGGACTGGTCCACGGAATATCTGGACCTGATTCTGGCTGTCCGGGTCGTGACGTCGCTCGATGAAGCCATCGCGCATATTGAAAAATACGGATCGCTGCATACCGAATCCATCATTACGAAAGATTATGCCAACTCGCAGCGGTTTTTGAATGAAGTCAATTCTTCCACAGTACTGGTCAACGCATCCACGCGCTTCAGTGACGGTTTCGAACTGGGATTGGGCGCTGAGATCGGTATTTCAACCACCAAACTGCACGCTTTCGGGCCGATGGGATTGGAAGAACTCACTACCTCCAAGTTTATCATTTACGGCGATGGCCAGGTTCGCGGATGAAGTGGGGACTTTTCGGCGGAACATTTGACCCGGTTCATTTCGGTCACCTGCGCGTTGCCCAGGAATTGATTGAGCTTCTTTATCTGGACCGTGTGATTTTTATTCCCGCAGCCGAGCCACCGCATAAAACGGCGCGCGTGATCACGCCATTTGAACATCGATTGCAAATGATACGTCTGGCCATCGAAGGTAATGATCAGTTTTCTTTTTCGGATGTGGAAAACCTGCAGCCCGGGAAATCCTACTCCATCAATACGGTCCAATATTTTTTAGATACCCAGAATAAAAATTTAGAATTTTATTTCATTACCGGACAGGACGCTTTTGATGCCATTACCACCTGGCATAAATGGGAAAAGCTTTTATCACTTTGTAACTTTGCGGTGATGACCAGACCAGGCTATGACAACAAAGGGCTGGCTCATATCCTACCGCAGGATATTGCGGCGCGTTTTATTTATGATCAGCAAAACAATTTTTTTAAAGATCCGCAAGGCGGCGCTGTTTTTTTTCGCAAGACAACCTTCCTGGATATTTCATCATCAGATATTCGTGAAAGAATTCACCAAGGCCAATCCATCAGATACCTCATACCGGACAAAGTTATCCGATACATTGAAAACAACAAGCTTTACAGAGAAGAATAACGTTGCAATCGGCGCCAAAAGAAGTGCTGCTATAAACATTGCTCTGCGTAGCAATGTTTGTTTCTGCTCATGGCTTTCCTTGGATCATTCTTTCCAGTGCGACGAAAACCTGCTCGGGCATTATTTCTTCCATGCATTTTTTAGTCGGGCATTTTTTCAACAGGCACGGACTACACGACAGGTCGGCTCGAATAATGGTGTGACCTTTTCCATAAGGGCCGGTCCTGGCCGGATCGGTCGGTCCGAAAAGAGCGATCACCGACGTGCCGACCGCCGCCGCCAGATGCATGGGCCCGGAATCCGTGCTGATGATGGCGAGCGCATCTTTATAGATACAGGCCAGCTCCGGAAGGGTTGTTTGTCCGCCCAGATTGATGCTCTTTGTCGCCATGGTCGATGTAATTTGGTCAAGGGATTCTTTATCCCGGCCGGTAAAAACAACGGGAATGCTCAACCGCTGCGAGATGATATCCGCAAGCTGCGCGAACTTTTGATTGTCCCATAATTTCGTTTCCCACAGGGCAATGGGATTGACGGCAATGTATTTCTTTTTTCCCAGAGAATAAGAATCCAGGAGTGCCCTACTTTTGGCTTGTGCCTCCGGATTGACGGGCAAAATAAACTCGGTAGGAACAATCGCTGCGCCCAGATGGTGCGGAAAGTCCAGATAACGGTCCACCGCGTGTTTGTTCATGTTTTCCGGGATTTTTTCGTTGAGAAACAGGCCGCTCAGTTCCTGTAGGGAATCATACCCGAGTTTTCTTTTACCTTGGCTCAAAAATACAATTATTGAACTTTTGAACAGACCATGAAAATCGATGACGAGATCATACCGGCGACTGTGTAGTTTGGCCAAAAAAGTGTGCGCGTCTTGCCATGCCGCAGAAAACTGCCCCGCTTTAATTTGATTGATCCAGTTCTTGCGTCTGAAAACCAAGACCTGGTCAAGATGAGGATGGTGGCGGACGAGATCTGCCGCCGCTTCTTCGACCACCCATGTGATATGCGCTTTGGGATACAAACGGCGCAGCGCCGTTAGTGAAGGCAACGTGTGAATCACATCGCCGATCGCACTCAACTTGACCATCAGAATATTCATGTTCGATCCTTCAATATCCAATGCACCGCCTCCAAAATATCTTGGGCGATATAATCGGGTTGATTCAATTCATTGGCCTGGTCCGGTCCAGACTGCTGCATTAAATCCCGTCCGTATCCCGTCATGACCACGACACCCTTGGCACCGGCCCGGTGAGCTGTTTCAACGTCCCGCAGGCGGTCTCCGATGACATAGGATCGGGCAAGATCAATATTCAGGTCGAATGCGGCCTGAAGAAGCAGTCCCGGTTCAGGTTTGCGGCAGTCGCAGATCAAACGATAGGGACCGATGCCTTCCGTCGGATGATGCGGACAAAAATAAAATCGGTCGATCAAAGCACTCTGCGCAAGAAGTGAGCTTTGAATCTGTCTGTTTATTTCCCGAACAAATTCTTCCGTAAACAGTCCTTTGGCGACGCCGGCCTGATTGGTGATCACCACGGCTTTCATGCCACTTGCGTTAATCTGGCGGACAGCTTCAAAAGCGGCCGGAATGATCCGGAGTTTATCCGCGCTGTCCAGATAGCCGACTTCTTCGTTGATGGTTCCGTCGCGATCGAGGAATATGGCAGAATTCTTTTTCATGACGCGTCAACTTTCCTGTAATAAAGTATGTGCCGCCGCGACGACATCGTCAACCGTAATCATAGTCATGCAGCGGAAATCTGTCGGGCAGGTCTTTTTCAGACAGGGACTGCATGATGCGGGTTTGCGCACCAGGATGGTCTTTTCTCCCGGGGGAGATGTGGTCACGGGATTGGTGGACCCGAAAATAGCGACGGTGGGAATATTCAGTGCGCCTGCTACATGCATCAACCCGGAATCGTTGCTGATAAACAAACGGCATTGGGAAATGAGGTAAATCGTTTCGTGCAGGGTTGTTTTACCGGCTAGATTAATCACGCCTGGACAGGCTCGATTCCGGACTTGTTCGGTAGTTTCCTGATCGCCTTTCCCCCCGAAGAGAACTACTTGTGCGTTCAAATCTTTGCCCAGTCGATCCGCCGCCGCTGCAAATCTTTCCGCAAGCCACTTTTTGGCCGGGCCGTAAGTGGCACCTGGTGCAATGCCAATGACGGCCCTACTGTTGTCTGGTATGTATTGCTGTAAGACTGCTGTGGCGGTTGCCGGAGAAATATACGTTTCCAAATGCATGGTGCGACCAATGTCTGTGCAACCCAGCGCTTTTACCATTTCTAAATAATAATCAATCTGATGTACTTTAAAGATATCTTCGGTGCGCCGTATTGCGTGTGTTAGTAAAAATCCGCGGCCGTCAGAATTGTAGCCTGCCCGCACACGAATGCCCGCGGCCAGGCTGATAATGGCCGCTTCAATGGCGTTTTGCAGAAGAATCGCCGCGTTAAACTTTTTCAGCCTGAGATTATGCGCCAGACGAAAGACGCCCATGGGGGTGTCAAATTTATTTTCATACGGAATGATCTCATCAGCCGCTGAAAATAGCCGGTAAACGTCGGTAACCGGCGGTTTGGCTAAAATGGCCAGATGAGCCTCGGGGTAGGCCGCACGCACGGAGGCAACTGCTGGCAGGGTCATCACGGCGTCGCCAATCCAGTTGGTGCCACGGATTAATATTCTTTTAAGATCGTGGCGCGGCAGTTTTTTACTGTTTTTCAGTATCAAGGATTTCTTCTCCTAGCCTTGCAGAGCTTGGTTTTCCAGCGCCAATGTAGTTACCGACGCCCAGAGTGGACCACGCCCAAGTAAATGCCTCTTCCGGAAAATGGCTATACAAGATGCGGGCTGCGAAGACGGGCGGCTTGGATGGTATCGCCAGAGCGGCATTGCCAATTTCCCAGTTGCCAAAGTGACCGGTGAAAAGGAACACCCCCTTGCCGTCCCGGCAGGCTTTTTTAAATGATTCAGCCCTTTGACGAAAACCCATTGATCCAGTAGGAGAATAGTGATTTGAAGCTTCATGTTCATAGGAATGTCCAGTTCAATTTGCATATCTTTATCCATGATAGGCGACCGCAGCCAGGCCCTCGACGATAAAATTTTCAAAGGATTGCCTTGACGGCTCTATTTCCATTTCCATGCGCAAGACCCATAGCATTTTCAGAAACTCGGGATGGGCCATGAGACGCATGGCATCCTTTTCCGTAGTAATCCAATAATCGGCGCCAAGGGCTTGAAATTGTTTTTTTAATCTTTCCAGCTCATAATGGTCGTAGGCATAATGATCGGGAAAGGGGATAAACGACAAGAGTTGGGCTTCCGCTTCGACTAATAATTTTTTAAAAGACTCCGGTCGGGCAATGCCGCAAAAGGCACAAACTTTTTTACCCCTCAGCCCACTTTGCGGCAAACGAATATTTTCGGCCGGGCTGATGATCTCTTTGAACCGATGAGTGGCACGGTAAATGGTGATGTGCGATCTACCTACGATCAGGTTGACTTCGGAATTCAAAGATTCTTTCTTATCGGCGCGTGTCAGAATAATGCAACCGGCTCGGTGCAGACTGTTGACCGGTTCGCGAAGCTCGCCACGTGGTAAAAGATGCCCGTTGCTAAACGGCTTTTCGGCGTCAAGCAAAACGATATCTATATCCCTGAAGATTTGCCGGTGCTGAAACGCGTCGTCGCAAATGAGCACGGTGGCGCCGAATTGATCAATGGCCGCTCGTCCGGTCAAGCGGCGCCTGGCTCCGGTGATGACGGGGACATTCGGCAGCGACCGGGCGATGAGTAACGGTTCGTCGCCGGAGTCTTCAGCGTTCAGCAAAATGTCTTTTCCATCGGAAACAATATTGACAGGCTTGGGGTTTTTGCCGCCGTAACCGCGGCTGATAACCGCCGGCAGATAACCATGCCGCTGAAGCATTTGGGCCATCATAATCACGCAGGGCGTTTTGCCTGTGCCGCCGACGGTGATGTTGCCGACACTGATGACCGGACAGGAAAGTCTGGTGGGCATTAGAATTTGTCGATCATAGAGCCGATTCCGAAAATAAACGATCAGCCGGTAGAGCAGAGAACACAGGTGGAGGATTGCTCGAGTCGGACTGAAGCGGCGCATTGAATCATCATCATCATTCCAGATCCTTTGCCAATCGATCATTGCCATTTCCTTCATCTTTAAACTGCAAATTATACAATCGGTAATATTCGCCTTTTTGAGTCATTAGGGCTTCGTGATTACCTTCTTCCACAATTTCCCCATTGACCAGAGCAATGATTCGGTCGGCATTGCGGATGGTGGAAAGACGATGTGCGATGACCAGTGTGGTACGCCCCTTCATCAGATTATCCAGTGCGTCCTGTACTTCGATTTCCGCTTCCGTGTCAAGCGAGGAGGTTGCTTCATCCAGAATCAGAATGGGTGCGTTTTTGAGTAGTGCCCGTGCGATGGAGAGGCGCTGTTTTTCGCCGCCGGAAAGCTTGGTGCCCAACTCTCCGATATTGGTGTCATATCCTTTGGGCAGCCGGCTGATGAAGTCGTGCGCGTTGGCCGCGCGGGCGGCGTTGAAGATTTCTTCTTCCGTTCTTTGGATATCTCCGTAAGCGATGTTGTTTTTAACAGTATCATTAAAAAGGATAGTCTGCTGCGTGACAATAGCGATTTGGCTGCGCAACGAATGTAGTGTGACGTCGCGAACGTCATGACCGTCGATCAGAACACAGCCTTCAGATACATCGTAAAAACGGGGTATCAGATTTACAAGAGACGTTTTTCCGCCGCCACTCATCCCGACAAAGGCAACAACTTCACCTGCTTTAATGGAGAGATTAATGTTTTTCAATACAGGTGTGTTTTCATAACCGAAACACACATTTTCCATAGCAATACCGTGGCTGACGGGAGGAAGCTCTTTAGCCCCAGGTTTATCCTGAATATCCGGGATACGATCAAGAACGCTAAAGACTCTTTCGGCGCCTGCAATCCCCGTGTTGATGGAATTATTAACATTGGTCAGGCGCTTTACTGGTTCATACAGCATTAGTACTCCCGCCAGAAAGGATGTAAAGGTACCGGGTGTTGAGTGTCCATGGAGAACATTATATCCGCCGTAAAAGACAACGGCGGCGATACCCACTGATCCCAGAATTTCCATTACCGGATGGGATAGGGCCTTGACAGAAACGGATTTCATGTTGAGTTTGAACAAACGTTCGCTTTCGGCCTTAAACCTTTTGCTTTCATATTTTTCCATGCAAAATGCCTTGACGATGCGTGTGCCAGAAATGGTTTCCTGCAGAAGAGAGTTGAGCGTTCCCATAGTTTCCTGCGATGATCTCGTCACTTTGCGTATCTTCTTCCCGAATTTGGAAATGGGATAGGCTATTACGGGAAAAACAATCATGGCGATCAATGCCAGTTTCCAGTCCATGTAAAAGACGAAGCCAACCAAGGCGATGATGGTAAACGTGTCGCGGATCAGACTGGTGATGGCCTCCGACGCAGCCGTCTGCATTGAGGTAACATCATTGGTAATGCGCGACATCAGTACGCCCGTGGGATGTTGCGTAAAGAAAGCCAGCGATTGCCGTTGAATCTGATCATAGAGCTGATTACGCAAATCGTTGATTATACGTAATCCAATATAACTCATTAAAACAGTTTGAACATAATTGGCTGCACCTTTGCAAAAAAAAGCGCCAATGATAGCCAGCGGAAGCCACATCAGCGCGTCATATTTTTTTGCTAAAAAAATGTCGTCCATGACGGGTTTGATGAGCCATGCCTGTGCGGAAGTTGCAAGACCGACAAGAATCATGCAGATCATCGCAATAAGAAAACGGAGATAGTGGGGTTTTGCGAGCATTACTAATCGTTTAAATGATTTCATACTTGTTCCTATATCATATCACAGGCGATTTGCGCAGCTCTTCTTGCCGCGCCGGTCTCACCCAATTTGGTGCGGATGTCCTGAAGCTGGGCGATCATTTCCTGTTTTTTTTCTTCGTTTAATAAGATAGCCAGGGCCTCGGACGCGATACGATTGGCGTTAGCCTCTTGCTGTAGCAATTCCGGGGCAATCATTTTGCCGGCAATGATGTTAACCAAGCCGATAGGCTGCGGTGTGATGAGCAACCGGGCAATGAGTGCCGTGAAAGGCGAAAACTTGTAAATGATAATCATGGGCACACCCAGTAAACCGGTTTCCAAGGTTGCCGTTCCCGATGCAACGATGGCCAAATCAGCGGAAGCAATAACATCGTAGGTTTTACCGGCAATTACTTTAATCTTGAGGGAAGAACCTTTGGTTAGATCGAATATAATTTTTTCTTCGAGTGTATCAGCCAACGGTAGAACAAATTGTATGTCCGGTATTTTTTGTGCGAGAATTTCGGCGGCCAGGAGCATCTCTGGCAGCAATTTGGTTACTTCCGATAACCGGCTGCCTGGTAAAAGTGCTATGGTGGTTTTGTTTTCAGTAATATCGATTTTTCTTCTCGAGTCCTGCTTGGTATAATGCAATTTGACCATATCGACTAAAGGATGGCCAACATAATGAACGGTGTAGCCTTTTGCCGCATAGGTATCGACTTCAAAAGGAAAAATAACAGCCATCCTATCTACAAATTTTTTAATCTGGTTGATTCGTGTTTTGCGCCAGGCCCACACTTTTGGACTGATGTAGTAGAATACTTTTATGCCTTTCTTTTTCGCCGCTTTGGCCAAACGGAGATTAAAATCAGCGAAATCAATTAAAATAACGAGGTCTGGTCTATCATCATCCAAGGATTTCTTCATCATAGCCAGAATTTTTAAAATACTTATCAATTTAGAGATGACTTCGGTTATACCCATGACGGCCAGCGAGGAATTATTAACAAAAAGTTTTACTCCC
Source organism: uncultured Smithella sp. (assembly GCA_964581635.1). Lineage (GTDB taxonomy): Bacteria > Desulfobacterota > Syntrophia > Syntrophales > Smithellaceae > UBA8904. Next base: position 5,941 of record CAZOPH010000009.1, on the reverse strand, counting down.
ATTTTTTCCAACTGGCTGCCGCCGATACCGTAAAAATTAAGAGAAGGATTAATTTTCGACATTTCGTGGACTAGGGCGGCGCCATGCATGTCGCCGGATGCTTCGCCTGCAACAATCATGACCTTTTTTGTTTTCCTGCTGCCCGCAGGCACAGCAGAATCCGGATTTATATTTTTAGAAGGCATCGTTCATCCTGTCTTCAGTCGTTGTTTTTTTAATTTGTTGGAAATGGTCACTCTCAATCTCTAAAATATTGGAGCTGTCCAATGGATACACTAATCATTACAGATTAATCATAGCAGTAGATGTTTCATGCAGATCATTGCTTTTCCGCTGTCTGAAAGCCGCCAAATTCTGCTTTCGAAAAAAATCTGTATGTGCATCAGCGGCAAATGCCTCTTTTTGATCCTTTGATAAAATCGATAAAATGCCGGACTTCCGGAAAATCTTCCACTTCCTTTTGTGCTTTTTCCAGGGCGGCTTCCAGAAGAAGGTCTGAGCGGAAAACAATGCGATAAGCGTCTTTAAGGGCTTTGATGGTTTGCTCTGAAAAATTTCGTCGCTGAAGACCAATCATATTCAGGCCAAATAACTTGGCGTGATTACCGACAGCTATCGTGTAGGGTGGCACATCTTTAACAACAGCCGACAAGCCGCCGATCATACAGTGGGCACCGATACGCGTGAATTGATGAATGCCCGTCAGCCCGCTGATCGTTGCGTTATCTTCCACATGAATATGGCCGGCCAGAGTCGCCGCATTGGACATAATGATACGATTGCCCAACTTGCAATTGTGCGCGATATGACAGTAAGCCATAATTAAATTGTGATCTCCAATCATTGTGACGCCAATATCGGCCGCAGTTGAGCGGTTGATCGTGACGAATTCGCGGATAGTATTGAAATTGCCGATTACCACACGTGTTTTTTCACCTCTGAATTTCAAATCCTGGGGTGGAGCGCCGATGGAGCAAAATTGAAAGATACGACAACCCTCGCCGATATGCGTGTAATCATCGATAACGGCGTGCGGCCCGATCACAGTGTTTTTGCCGATTTTGACGTCACTGCCGATGATGCTATAGGGGCCGATTTCCACGCCGTCTGACAGTTGTGCGTCTGCCGCGACAATTGCTGTAGGATGAATTTTCATTTTTTATCTTCACCTGCTTTGTTTATTTTCGCTTCAAGTTGTTCGACCTGTTTGATCAGTTGCATTAATTTTGTGCGCATGCCCGGAAGTTTGACCTTGCAGGATTCTACTTTAAGAAATTCTTGATAGGGCAGAAACGGCATTCCGCCGCCAATCATGCCTTCCGGAATGCTTTTATGAATACCTGAGGAAGCTCCGATCATCACACGATCTCCGATGGAAATATGCCCGACGATACCGACCTTTCCACCAATCATGACGCTGCGTCCTATTTTGGTGGATCCCGAAATACCGGTCTGGGCGGCAATGGCCGAATTTTCACCGATGACGACATTATGCGCAACCTGAACAAGATTATCAATTTTCACATTCCGTTGAATCCAGGTTTTGCCCAAGGTGGCCCGGTCAACGGTGGTGTTGGCGCCCAGTTCAACATCATCGTCAATTTGAACGATGCCCACCTGGGGAATTTTGGTATTGCCCGCACCGGGCGCAGCAAAGCCGAAGCCGTCCGCACCGATGACCACGCCGGAATGAAGGATCACACGCTTGCCGATGACACAATTTTGATAAACGCTGACATTGGCGTAAAGGATCGAATCTTCACCGACAGAAACATTGCGGCCGATAAACACGCCGGGATAAATGACAGCGCCTTTTTCAATGTGGGTACCGCGCCCGATGAAGGCTCGGGGAAAGATGGTTGCTTCCGGTGAAACCCAGGCACCTTCTTCGATATAAGCACTCGGACTGATGCCAACGGGGCCATGATCAACCGGATAAAACACTGCGAGGAGTTTTCCGAAGGCCGAATAGGGATCGGCGACGACAATCAGATTTTTATCCGGTTCGACCATCCCGGGCGGCGCAAGAATTCCCGCCGCGCGGGTCGTTTTCAGCAATTTGAAATACTTTGGGTTGGCGATAAATGTAAGATCATTTTCACCGGCTTCGTCAATCGGCCGGATTTCGCTGATCATCGTCTTTTCGTCACCAAGGACCGTGCCACCGATCATGGCGGCAATTTCCGAAATACTTTTTTTCATATCATTCAACGAAGATTGTTATTTTGTAGTTTGAACTTTGTTGTAATCTTCAATGACTCTCTTACTGATATCATTAGCTTTATCATAATAAAGCACCTGTGTATTATCCAGAATCACCGTATACTTTTCTTTTTCGCCGATGCTTCGGATGACTTTTGCTATTTCCGGCACTATTTTTGCTGCATATTCCTGATCGTGTTTCTGCAACTCTTTGTTGGCATCATCGACAAGGATCTGGTAATCGCGCAATTTTCTCTGATAGGCGGCTTCCTTGTCGCTGCGAGCGCTGGCCGTCATTACGGAACTTTGCTTTTCGAGTTCATCTTTCATTTTCTTGACTTCGTTTTCCATCGCTTTGATGTTTTCCTGTTTTTTGTCTGCAAGCTTCTTGAGTTCTTCCCCCGCTTTTTTCCCGGCCGTCGAGTTTTGAAAGACCTCCCTCAAGTTAACAAAACCGATCTTATCGGCGGCAAAGCTCGTGTTCGTCCAGACAAAAATAAGCAGAACCGTTCCTACAATCAGACAAATATTTTTTTTCATTTTAAATTTCCTCTCTGTTAGTTAGTCTATCATCAAGTCATGAAGTCCATCTTCATTGCTCTATTACATGAACATCCCGATGGTGAATTCAAAGCGGCCCGTGGATTCATCGTTCAATCCCTTACGATCCAGCACGTAACCGTATTCCAGTCGCAAAGGTCCAATGGGGGAATACCAGCGGATACCCGCGCCGCAAGTCATTCTTAAGTCATCGATATAGTAATCGCCGTTCCAGGTATTGCCTGCGTCATAAAAGAGAACGCCTTTCATGCCCGCGTCTTTAATCAGGGGAAAAACGATCTCCAGGGAGAAGGATAACATGGTGGTACCGCCAATGACGTCACTGGTGCCCGGATTGGTCGGACCGACATAGCGCAAGCCGCGCAAGGAATTGATGCCGCCCAGAACATATCTTTCGTAAATCGGAAGATCTTCGTCCCGGTCGTCATTATTTTGCAGATACCCGATCCGGCCTTTCGCGCCGAAAACAATATCCCAGAAGAGCGGGTAATAACCGGCTAAGACACCAGAATATTTTGTGAAATTTGTGTTACCCCCCAGGGGGTTACCGGCATGTTGCACGGAAGCACTGGCCTTGATTCCCTTGCTGGGAAACATGTTGTCGTTGGTTGTATCATAGGCGAGCGTGAAAGTCATGGAGCTGGTCGTTCGTTTGCCTTCCTGAGCCATGATGTAAGAAGAGGCGGTTGACGCAACATCCTGGATATCGTCTATACTCAGCTTGTAGCCGACATAACCGGTCATTCTATTCCAAATTGGGTAGCCCAGTGTTACTCCGCCGCCTCGTGTATCAAGGGTATAGGAATCATATTCCTTGGTGTATTTCCATAGGTCCGCTTTACACCACAGGGGCAGATCAAAAAGCCACGGTTCTGTGAAGGACAGCTCATAATTATTGGTGGTGGAGCCCAGGGACGCTTTCAGGCTTAACGTTTGTCCGTAACCGAGAAAGTTCTGCTGGACGATCTGCGCCATAATAACGGCCTGGTCAACGGCGCTATAACCCGCGCCGACCATGAACATGCCCGTATTCTTCTCTTTAACCCGGATATTAATATCCATCTTATTATCCGGCGCCTTTTCCGTCTGAAAATCAACTTCTTCAAAATAACGCAATTGGTTTAAACCAGCATAACTGTTTTTCAGCTTGCTTGAAGAATACAAATCCCCTTCGACGATGGACAACTGGCGCCGGATGACTTTGTCGCGTGTAGTTGTATTGCCGGAAATACTAATACGGGCAATGTAAACGAGTTCGCCTTTGGCGAGCTGGAAATCCACGTCAACCAACTGCTCTTTTTCGTGGGTGACAATCTTGGGATTCACGTCGGCATGGGCGTAACCTTCATCATTGGCGGCCGTCGTAATCATTTCGATATCTTTCAAAATCGCTTCACGATCGTAATTATTACCGGTTTTGGTTTTTAACTGCACCAATAAGTCATTCCGAGGCTTTTCCAGGTAATCTCCGGATATTTCGGCCTTGCCGATTTTGAATCGTTTGCCTTCCTTGACGAGAATCTTGATATAAATGCCTTTGGCGTCGTGCGTGATGGCCGGTTCGCCGATCTGGGCGTTGACAAAACCGTTATTGAAATAATAAGCATTTAATTTCTGAATATCCTGTTTGAGCTGCTGGGTTTGCAGAATGCCCGTGTCCGTAATGAAGCCCAGCAAGGTGCGCTCGGTCGTGGTCATCATCTTGACCAGTTCTTTTGTGGAAAAAGCTTCATTCCCCTCAAATGTGATGGAACGGATATAAACCCGGTTGTTTTCTTTAATGTCCAGAATCAGGACCATGTCTTTTGGGCCGTCTTTTTCCAGGCGGTCGGTGATTTCGGCGTTGTAATAGCCTTTGGTGTCGTAAAGCGTCTTGATTTTTTGAATGTCTTCTTTAATTTTTTCCTGATTGAGGCTTTGTTTTGTCTTAACGGTCATGGCGCCTAGAATGTCGTCTTTGTCCAGCTCCTTGTTGCCGATCAGCCGGATTTCCGATATCAGTCCCTTCTCCACAACGGTGAAGGTAATAACTTTGCCTTGCAACTCTGCAGTAACGGAAGCGCTGACATCCACGAATAATCCCATCTTGAAAATGGCTTTAATATCGGCGGTGATATCCTCCTCGTTCAGAGGGTTGCCGGCCTTGCTGCGAAGTTGCTGCTTGATGGCATCCGCTCCAATTTTGTGATTACCCGCGATATCAATCCTCGCGATCTTATCAAGCATTCCCGTAATGCCCAATATTTCCTTTTTCAATTCACCCGCCAGCGCCTCCTGGCCAGCCGAACTCTTGCCCTGGACGGACACGGCCGGCAAGATCGTCGCTAGGGCAATATCGATAATTTGTGCGTCAATGTTCAGGGTGTCACCAAACTGCGTGATACTTCCCATGACCACATAGTCCACCCCCAAGGTCTTTCCGGCGTAGACGGCCTGGCTTTTATTAAGGACAGTGTTGTTTTTGGCGAAGTTCCCCGCCGCCACAACTTCCATTTTCTTTTCCCGTTGGAATTCCTTGGACAAATGATTGTAAAAGGATTCTCGCAGCGCACCGCTTTCGGCGCTCGCGTGAACTTCAAAAGGCAGAATGCATATTTTCTTGAGATCACCGGCTTGGGCTTCCGCAAGTAAGCAAAGAACAAAAAGAACCAGAGGTATGAATATTCGGAATACTTTTTTCTTATTAGAAATCATAAATCTTCCCGTCGCGCAGGCCGATTCTGCCGGACATCCTGTCTGCTAGCAGTTTGTTGTGCGTGACAACAATCAATGTTATTTTTTTTGTAGTGTTTAAATTAACCAGGATGTCTTCTATCTTTTTTCCTGTTTCCGTGTCAAGATTTCCTGTTGGTTCGTCCGCAAGCAGAATTTCCGGTTCCATCACCAGCGCGCGGGCGATGGCCACGCGCTGCTGCTCTCCGCCGGAGAGTTCCCCCGGTTTGTGTTTCAGCCGATGTTCCAATCCCACTTCATCCAATAATTGCCTGGCTTGCCTAATAGCCTGCTGCTTGGACATGCCGCTGATCAGTGCCGGCATCATGGCGTTTTCCAGCGCGCTGAACTCCGGCAATAGGTTATTGAATTGAAAAACGAAGCCGATCGTCGAATTGCGGAAAGCAGCAATTTTCTTTTCGCTCCACTCAAAAACATTTTTACCGGCAATGGAAAGTGTGCCGGA
>CAZOPH010000008.1:0-32036 GCA_964581635.1 uncultured Smithella sp. | reverse complement strand
ACCGGTTATTTGCACATCGGAGGAGCACGAACCGCTCTTTTTAACTGGCTTTTCTCTCGTCATAATGGCGGCGAATTTGTTTTAAGAATTGAAGATACCGACCAGCAGCGCTCAACCGACGAATCCACAAAAGCGATTCTGGATGCCATGAACTGGATGGGCCTGAATTGGGATGAAGGACCGCATTTTCAGGCCCAGCGCGTTGATCTGCACCGCGATATGGTAAAAAAACTGATCAATGAAGACAAGGCCTATATTTGTACCTGCACCTCCGAAGAACTTGAAAACAAAAGAAAAACGGCTTTAGCCGCAGGTAAAAAGCCCAAATATGACGGCACATGCCGCGATAAAAAGTTAAAGAAATCAACAGGAAGTGTTGTTCGTTTCCGCGGCGCACAAACCGGCACCACCATTGTAGAAGATCTCATCAAAGGCAATATAAGCTTTAATAATGATGAGTTGGATGATCTGATCATCGAACGCGGCGACGGCTATCCAACGTATAACTTTGCAGTTGTCATCGATGACGCGCTCATGAACATCACGCATGTCATCCGAGGTGACGACCATGTCAACAATACACCACGCCAGATTTTGATGTATCAGGCACTGGGTTTTGATGTACCGAAATTCGCCCATGTCCCGATGATTCTGGGATCGGACAAGGCGCGTCTGAGCAAGCGCCATGGGGCTACCTCCGTAATGGCCTACAAAGAAATGGGCTACCTACCGGAGGCGCTTGTCAATTACCTGGTGCGTTTGGGCTGGTCGCACGGGGACCAGGAGATTTTTTCTTCAAAAGAACTCATTGAATATTTCACTCTGGATGCCGTCGGCAAGTCACCCGCCGTTTTCAATCCTGAAAAACTGCTCTGGCTCAATGCGCATTATATAAAAGAAGCAACTCCGGCGAGATTAGCCGAAGACATGAAACTCTTCTGGCCAGCCGGCGCCGATGTAAATAATGCTTCATTCACACAAAAAATCATCGCCGACTTGCAGCCGCGTAGCAAGACACTGATCGAGCTGGCCGGGGCGGCGAATTTCTATTTTGTAGATCAGATTCAATATGAGGAGCAAGCCGCACAGAAATTTTTGGTACCCGACATGGCCGCCCATTTAAAGGCAATGGCTGTCGCTATTCCTTCCGTGCAAGATTTCAGCAAAGAGGGACTGGAAAAATTTCTCAAGACTTTCATCGAAGAAAAGGGAATCAAATTTAAAGTAATCGCCCAACCGCTGCGGGTGGCGCTAACTGGCAAAACAGTCAGCCCTGGCATAGATGAAATCATGGTTTCATTGGGCAAAGACCGTGTTATGCAAAGGATCAAAGCGGCAGTTGCCTACATAGACAATCTGAATCATTAGGTTGATGCGGGAAAACTGTGACGTTATTCAAAATGTATCACTTTTCATCTTGACTTTTGAAGTGGAACTGAATAGATACTCTCGCTCGACTTCCAACGCTGTTGGGGGATCCGTCTAGTGCGAGAACTCAGGACTCTGAATCCTCCTGCCTAAATTCGAATCCTGATCCCCCATCTAACATGGTCCCATCGTCTAGTGGTTAGGACGCTGGCCTCTCACGCCGGAAACCGGGGTTCAAACCCCCGTGGGACTACCATAATAATATCAAATACTTATAAATATATTTACATTCCTTTTTTTACAGTCAAGACAACCCAAAACAACGTCTTCCAGTTGCAGCGGATAGCGGGACAAACCATCGCCCGGGCGCACGAAGTCATCGGGAAGGCCGGTGCGACACCGGACGTCAACCAGGCTGAATTAAGCAAAGCACGGGAGCTGATCCGCAACGCGCAGTGGTTCTGGGATTTCATTGCCGCTGAAAATTCCATGGGCTTTCATAATCCCGACCAGACGTTAAACACGCTGGGGCAATCGATTGATCTGGCTCATCAAGCCATTGCAACCGCAAATCGGGCAGCGGGAAAACAATATTAATGGTTGAGCTTATTCGTTAGTGACTTTCCCTTTTTCAGCCAGATCTTGCATTTGCTCACGGTTAAGTTGCCGGATGCTGTTAGTTTCTTCCGCGATAATCTTTTTAGTTTACGAGTTGCCCGGCAGGAGGGAAAGCGATTCCGGTCCCGTACCCAGCAGGTTGGCTAGTTGCTCTTTGGAAATATTCAGCCTGACTAAATTACTTCAATATCGTCGTCGTTCTTCCCAACGAAGAGGCGGCAGACAAAGCGCTCGGCTCAGGCAATGATGAAAGTCATGAGCATCATGAATGGAACTTAGGGGAAAATACTGGTACTTAAAAAACATGACTCATTGCAACGTAGATACTATTTTCTTTCGATCTGACATTTCTTCGTCTTCCACCGCTGGTGAAACCAAAAGTACTGGTCGGGATATTCCCGAACAACCTCTTCCACAATCTTCGTGAACTGCTGTGTATTTTCCAGCAAGTCCGTCTCGTATGTTCCTGTCCGGATGATTTTTACAGCTGGTTTCAAGATCAGTTTGTACTTCCCTGATTTCTGTCTGACCATGAAGGCTGGAATAACGGGTGCTCCCGAACGCATTGCCATTACCGCAAGACCTACGCCTGAACAAGCAGGACGTCCGAAAAAATCAACAAACATCCCTTCACGAACCGACACATTTTGATCACTCAAAATTCCAATCACATGGTTCGCCATAAGGAGTTCCATAATCAGTTTGCCGGATCCTCCCTTTGCGATCATAATATTGCCATGGATGGTCCGCACATACTCCACAAGGTTATCAATGATAGGATTACTCAAAGGTCGATGGACGATATACATCGGTTTAGCAAACATGGGCACGGCAACGGTCATTAATTCCCAGTTGCCGAAATGGGAAACAATGGACAATACGCCTTTACCTTGGGCGATCGCTGCCTGATAATTATCCAATCCTTCCACATCCGCCCATTCGTGAATGTTTTCTCGTGTAATAAATGGCAGGTCGAAAAACTCCGCAGTCACGATCGCAAAATGGCGATAGACCCCCATCGCGATCTTTTGCAGTTCCTTAATTTCCTTTTCTGGAAAGGAGCGGCAGAGATTATGGAAAACAATTATGCGGTTTTTCACACCGAAATGATAAAACAAGAAAAAGAGACTACGAAAAAAACCTTTTCGCAAAGCCAGCGGAATCCTGTGAAATATAGAAAGTATGATACTCGTTGTTCTTGTCTTTTCGACCGTCATATAAACCTCAGTAATTTTAAGGGAGCAATTTTATTTCAATCTCTAAATCCGACCAACTTTCAATATTTGTACCACATGCTCATTTAGAGTGCAGCTATTATTTGATTATTACCAAGAAAGATTATTCTGAAAGGCAAAGGCGAATTGTTTATCACAGCGAAAAGCAGGACAAAATGGTTTTTCTGATCGACAACTTTACTCTACCTGCAATGACCATTACGGAGATTTACCGCAAACGCTGACAGATCGAGTTGTTTTTCAAATGGATCAAACATCATCTGAGAATCAGCACGTTTTACGGAACATCCGATAATGCGGTTAAAGTATAAATATGGACCTTTTTTAAAAAAATAAATAGTGCTATGGTAATGTTAAACTCATTTGGAGAATCGAATCTCTTGAATATTAATTATCAACTACTTACGTTGCCGCATAGAAATATCCTAATAACATAAGGAGCTATATGGATGTCCTATATTAAAAATTATCCGAAGCACAACAGTAAGATCATTCAAGCAATAAGAGGACTACTGGAACATAGAGCCACCTGGCTATATCTCTTACTGGATGAGGCAGAGAAGCGAGGTATAATCACTGAAGACTTCGCGAAAGCGGCTATTATAAGATGCGGATGTTTTCAAGGTGACAAACTAATGACCGAAGCAGGCACCCGGAGCCTTAAAGGGTTGAAGAAAAAGCTTTTCACTTTGCCGGCCAGAATGGTGTTTGAAATGAAAATCCTGACCTGCACTGATGATCATTTAGACATAGACTTTTATTATTGCCCACTGGTGGCAGCGTGGCAAGCACATGGAGCTAAAGATGAACAGATTGAAAAGCTTTGTGATATAGCTATGCAGGGTGACCGGGGCATTGCTAGTTCCTTTGGCTGCGAGTTGCAGCTGGGAGAGACCATAGCTAAAGGATATAGCAAATGCGAAATCAGATTTAAAAGACCAACATAGATCATGCCAGAAATCTCTACTTTTGACATGTCCACCTTTGAGGGAAGCTTACGGTGACACCCGCAGCTTGTTGCGAATAGCATATAAAAATAGCAAAGCAAAAAATATCCCATAGCTTGCGGAGAAGTATTTTGTGCAGATATAGATCCTAAGAGATTGAAATGAATAATACCCCCAAAAACAGGCAATTTCTTAAAGAGCTGAATAAATTAGCCCTAGAAATTCTCGATGGCAAAAGTAACCGTAAGATTAAGGTTCTGTACGAGGTAGAAGCGATAGCGTTGGCATTGAAGTATCAATCTACCCTCAAGTCTGTATATGTCGAGGCCATGAAGTTGGGGATATGCCCCTATCGATACATTCGTAACCGGGAATCTGTTTCAATACAGGATCAAATCAGGCTTGCAGAGTCTCGAATAGCTGTTATCGGCTCCGGTGGGTTGGGAGGGCATGTGATCTTGTTATTGGCAAGAATGGGGATTGGTTATATCAGAATAATAGATGGTGATGTTTTCGATGAAACAAATTTGAATAGACAGCCCTTGTGTAACAAAGAAACGATTAACAAGGAGAAACCCGTTGTCGCGGAGGATACGATAAATCTGATTAATCCGTCTGTAGAGGTTTCAATTATTACAGACAAGGTGAATTTTGCCAATGCAGAACATATTCTCTCTGGGGTCGATGTGATTGTCGATGCTCTCGATAACATGGATGACCGTCTTATGGTTGAAAAGGTTGCGAAAAAAAATAGAATCCCGTTCGTACACGGCGCAGTTGCCGGTTTCGAAGGTCAGGTAGCGACAATATTTCCTGAGGACAAGGGATTAACGTTTCTCTATGGGGGAAATAGTTGTAAGGCAAATGATAACGATTCTCCGGAAACCATTTGGGGTGTGCCGGTTTTAGCTCCTGCTTTAATAGCATCCATGCAGGCCATGGAGGTTTTAAAGATTCTTCTTAACCGTAGCGGAGTTTTTAGAAACACCCTAGTCCATATGGACTTGGAAACTGGACAATTGAATAAATATGAATATTGAAAGGCAAAGTGCAGAACGCTTGAATTTTCCAAAATATTCAATCTAAAGCAAGAAGAAGCTGCCGCGACAGCAGCGGTATCATCCGCCGGACAATCGCGAGACCAGGATAACCTCATCCCCGTCTTTTAATTTTTCTTTTAGCGGTATACTTTTTCCGTTTACAAACGAAACCATCTTGAGCTTTTGCGGAATTTTAAGATCACTAATGAGTTGTTCCGGGGTCAGGCCGTCGGCAGTCACCAATTCATGTTCTGTAAAATACTTTTTGATGACGCCGACGGGCCTTACCTTGATTTTCATGAATGAAACCTCACCATACATTGGTTGCTTCTTGGCTTAATCCGTACTCGTTAAGAGCCGCATTGGAAGGGATTCCTTTCTCGGGATCCATATCCATGAGCTCGTAGAATTTTTCTTTCATTCCCGTAAAGTTGATTTCGACCCCTTCCGGTTCCCCATCCCGCGCCGGCTCAAGCATCCGCGGCGTAAGATCATCGTCCTTGGCGGTAAGCCCATACCGGTAATTTATGAGTCTCCTGAGATAGAATATCCGGCGTCCAGCGTTCATCATGTCTTGGGCATCCCAGTCATAACCGGGTACAGTGTTAAATAGTTCCACCCATTCAGGTATGCTGACTTCACGATCCGCAAACTGACAAAAACAGGCGCTGTTTTCTATACAGCCAAGCTCGATTGAAATGACCGCAGCCTCGGGTTTATTTACATCTGTCATGGGTTCGAGTTCAAATTCAAAACCAATCTCGGGGTAGTAACATGATCCCATTTCGACAAATAGCATGGGATCGGCTACATGGCACGCACCGCGCGCACTCATGGCGTAAGTCAGTGCCATGCCATGGCCACCGCCGCGCGGGTCGTGCATCGGCGCTTCGAGTCCTTTGCTTTGCGCCGTGTAGTTGATGGAACCTTTCCCGATTTTTTCTGCCGCCGAAACACTTCCTTCGGCAAGAAGAGCACCTAGCTTCCCCTCTCTTTTTGACAACTTCGGAAGCAAGACATTAATGACTGTTTCCATGTCTCCCCAATTGAGTTTGACTCCATCCGTATCCGCTTCGGTGAGATCGCCTCTTTCAAATGCCTCCATCGCCCATGCAATGGTTACGCCTGATGATATGGTGTCCATTCCCATATCATTACAAATTTTATTTGCCTTGCATACAGCCGCTAGATCCAGCGAACCGATCAGCGAGCCATAGGCTACTATGGTCTCATATTCGGGACCCGGGCCCTCGGGAATCGCCCAGGGCCCTTCCTTGACCTCGACGACACGCTTGCAGGCGATTGCGCAATAAGCACAAGCACCCCTTTTTGTCAGATACGTATCGGTGAGGGTAGGACCTGAAAGAGCGTCCGTGACTTCTTCCCAGAAGTTCGATGTAAAGTTTTTGATGGGAACATCACCTGTAAATGCACCACCTCCAAGATTGGCGGCGGTTCCGTTTTCATGCAAAACGTTGGAGGCAAGCGCTTCCTTGATCTTCGCGTTGAGCTCCTTCCTCAGCTCCTCACATCTCTCAGGATCGGCAAGAGTCATTTCTTTTTTTACTGCCTTGACTACTATGGCCTTGAGATTTTTTGAGCCCATAACAGCTCCAAAACCTGTACGTCCGAAGGCGTGGTGTCCTTCATTCAATATAGCCGCAAATTTCACGAGATTTTCCCCCGCCGGGCCTATTGTGACTGTGCGGGAAGTCTTGCCATATTTCTTTTTCAACTCCTTGTTAACTTCCTCTATTCCCTTGCCCCAGTATTCGGTACCATCCACTATGAATATTTTGTCATCCTCAATTAAGAGAACTGAAGGCTTGGGTGACTTACCTGTTAAAACAATGCCGTCATAACCCGCATATCGGAGCTCAGGTGCGAAAAATCCACCACAGGAGGAATCCGCCCAGTGCCCTGTGAGAGGTGAACGCCCGGCGACGCTGTTTCTGCTGGCACCGGAGAGCTTTAATCCCGAAAAGGGTCCGTTCATGAAGATGAGCATTGCCTCCGGAGAGAGGGCGTCTGCGTTGAAGTCGCCCTTATCCCAAAAATACTTTGCGGCGAGTCCACTGCCACCGACGTATTTTCTATAATCATCCTCCGGCAGTGTTTCAATGGACACAGCGCCGGCACTGAGGTCAACCCTGATTATTTTACCTGTATTGGCCTTCATATTGTACCCTCGAATGTGTTCTATGTCATTATCTTATCAGCCCAGCCCAGATCGGTGAGCACTTTATTATAAAGAACCGCCACTTTTTTGAGTTTGGGAGCCAGTTTAAGAAGTCCTGTAGCGGAGCCCTTCACACGTATCTTCTTGCGTGTGATCGCCATGACGGGGTTGAGTTTGTTCGACCAGGAACGATGGGCGTCATCGGCGGAGAGGCTCATGGTCAGATCGGGTGTTTCCGAAGGTATTCCGGTGCCAATCTTATAGGCACCATTGCGGCAGTCCACCCATACCGCGCAGCCGGGCCCAGATTCGGTGTAATCGAAGAGGATGAGTTGATTTACCTTACGAGCACCTTCGCGAAGCTCTGCATCTTTTTCGACTTCTTCCCACATCTTTTTTACAGCAGTGACACATTCATTCGAATCTTTCCAGTATTCCATAACTTTCTCCTTTCATTTTGTTATATTGCTTTCATGTAAATCTTCAAAATATCTTCCTCTTCTAAATAGTGTGGATTGTAACTAACCTGGCCGTCAGCGGCTGCAAGTTCAACCAGCGGCTTCAGTTTTTCCGGGTCTTTGGGGACCTTGAAATCCTTCAGCGTGTCGGTGAGACCGATCTTCTTCTTAAGGCTGACAACGGCTTTAACAGCCATCTTTGCAGCTTCTATCGGTTTCTTGCCCGTTATGTCGAGCCCCATGGCGTCCGCTATCATCATGTATCGTTCCACCGCATCCTTCACGTTATAATCCATCACGACGGGAAGCATAATGGCGTTGGCCAGCCCGTGTGGAATTCCGTAAAGGGCGCCCAGGGCATGGGCCGTTGCATGGACCCCTCCGGTCATGGTATTGACAAAGCACATCCCGGCAATGCTGCTCGCCAGGAGCATGTGACCCCGGGCTGTAATGTCCTCAGGGTTCTTGACGGCGATGGGAAGGTACTTGAAGATGAGACGTATGGCATGCAGCCCCAGTGCGTCGGCAATGGGCTCTGCCCCTGTAGAGGTTATTCCTTCAATCGCGTGGGTCAGTGCGTCGATCCCTGTGAATGCCGTGATCTTAGCCGGCAATTTTACCGTCAATTCCGGGTCCAGCATGGCGATATCGCAGTTGCAGTAAGGATGAGTAACCTGAAGTTTGGCGTGCGCCGCTACATCCAGAACGACCATGGCGTTCGTAACCTCGCATCCTGTTCCCGCCGTGGTGGGAAATGCTATGTGCGGGGGAAGCTGTTTCGCGCCCTCCCATAGTCCCGCCTGATCCGCCAGCGGCTGGAAGTCGTCATGCCCCCCGCAGATCATGATATTTACTGCCTTCGCGGTATCCATGACGCTGCCTCCTCCTACCGCGATCATGCAATCGGCGCCGCATTTCCTATAAAACGCGGCACCCGCGTTGATGATGTCGATTCTCGCGTCCTGAATAATAGAGTCGAAGATGCCGGCCAGTTCGAGATCCGACTTCCTCACTTCGTCTGCTACCATTTCAACGATGCCGGCCGTAACCAGGCCCTTATCAGTGAAAATGACAGCCCTTTTACCACCCAATTGTGCCATCTCATATCCCACCTCTGACCTGAGCCCAGGGGAATACATAATCCTCGGCCTGTTGACCCAGCTAAATAATGGCTCAAATGTAATGTTCGGATACTTCATGCCACGCCCCCTTTTGTTAGTTTTTTATTTTTTTTAAAATTTGGAAATTTGGATTTAAATGAACAAGATTGCTAAAATTTGAATCTGTTTTATATTAAATAATGATTATTATCAACTTTAAAATCATCTAAAATCATTTATTTTTTATTATTAAAATCAAGAAAAAAGGATTGGACAGTGAGAAATTCTGTCTTATAGGTCAGGTTAACCTGTGTCATACACCTCTTGCCATGACGACACGGTATGACACCTAATTCCAGAGCACGAGAGACAGGCAACAATATTCCTAATTGATGGCAAACAACAGAGGCGCCCCAGAATCCGCAATTTAAAATGACTGAATTCTCACTTGACATGTGGTACAGGTATCGGGGGGTGGGCCTAAGCATTTTTTCACATCAACTGGTGTTCACATAGAAATATCGTCAACCAGCAGTTAGCAAAATACAGACCTCAACGGAAATCCTCCGTGTATGGTCAAAAAGGTAAACATGAATGGAGATCAAAGGACTGTCCGGATTGCCAGCCAAGGAAATTGACACGCTGCTATTCGACCTTGATGGAACAATCATAGACATAAGCAAGAAGGCAGAAATTCTCTTTTATGTTCGTGCATTTCAACGATTCAAAAATTATTTCAATCCCATTTCATTCTATTTTTCATTCTGGAAATCCATACGTCACGTGCGGACAAACAATACGGAACGTTCCAACCACAATCTGTTCATTGAAAGAATGGCCCAGTTCGGGCGGACCACACCGCAGATTATTGATTCGCTTGCATCTGAAATGGTAGAAAAAGATTTCCATTCTCTTGGCGACTTCTTCAAGCCAGTGCCTGGTGCACGCGAAGCCATTATCCTTGCTAATGAACTTGGATACAGACTGGTGCTGGCCACTAATCCCGTCTTCCCGAAAAAAACTGTCTTATACAGGATGGAATGGGCCGGACTGACGCCTGATGACTTCCTGTTCATCACTAGTTCTGAGGACATGAACAGGAGCAAACCCAACATTGAATTTTATGAGAGACTTCTTACACGCCTGGATCTAAAACCTGAACAATGCCTGATGATCGGCAATAATCCAGCCGATGACCTTCCGGCGCATGACATCGGAATCCGGACTTTTCTTGTGGAAACACCTCTTTCCACAAAAATAGTGCGGAAGAGCATCACAGATCAACGACTCGATGCACGAGGCACCTATCTGGATCTGATCAACTGGATGAGAGAAGGAGTATCGTTAGCCAAAATGTCTTGACATGCAAAATACAAGATTTTATTCTTTCCCCAGCAATAAGGAGTTTCCATGAAAACACAATACCTGATGGCAATTGATGTGGGAGGAGGCTCTGGACGCTGTCTCCTGCTGGATCCCGAAACGGGGGCAATCAAGACGGCAAAACGAAACTGGAGCCATCCCGTCGCACCCGGCACCAGTGGTCTAGGCTACTCGATTGACACCGACGACATCCTGAAAAAAATCGGCGATGCGTCCCGCGAGGTCCTCTCCAAGGCGGGGGTCACCCCAAGCCAGGTTGCCGGCATTGCGGCGAGCGGTATGCGCAATACAATTGTTGTCCTGGATGCGCAACACGATATCCTGCTGGCAACCCCCAATCGGGATGCCCGGGCTCTGGGCGAAGGCATGGTGCTGGGGGCTGAACGAGGAAAAGAATTTCACACCGTCACAGGCCATTGGCCAACCCCATTGTTCCTCGGTACGCGTCTGATCTGGATGAAAAACAACACGCCTGATCTTTTTAAACGCGCGTCCGTCGCCTTATCGGTCACCGACTGGATAGCCTTTCTTCTGTCAGGGGAAATGGTCTCCGAATGCTCCCAAGCGGGCGAATCACTCCTTTTTGACCTGAAACGACGCCAGTGGGCTTTTGATCTCATCGATTCCCTCGGATTTCCTCGATCACTCTTTCCCATACCAGTGGATTCCGGCGCTCACCTCGGAACGCTCACCAAACAAGCGGCAGACCTGCTCGGCCTTATCCCCGGCATACCCGTGGCTGCAGGTGGAGCGGATACCCAGTGCGGCCTCTTGGGCGCTGGTGCTATAAAAGACGGTGACCTCGCCGTCATCGCCGGCACGACCATGCCCCTGCAGCTGGTAACCGATCAACTGACCCTGGATGAATCCGGCAGGCTCTGGAGCGGGCAGCACGTCGTGACGGGCCAATTCATTCTGGAGAGCAACGGGATGGTAACCGGTGATGTCATCGACTGGTTTGCCCGACTCCTATATCCGGATTACCCCGATGCAACCCTGAGTTTCTTTGCCGAGGCGGCGACATCTCTTCCGGGGGCCGCTGACGTCTATTCCACTTTTGGATCAGCGATCTTCGACGGAAGGGACGTCGGCCTACCGATCGGCAACCTCACTCTTTCCCACATGATCACGGGTGACGCCTCAAAAAGTCGCAGGCACATCGCCCGCGCTCTCGTTGAAGGAATCGCCTTCTCCGTCCGCGCCAACCTCGAACAGATCATCTTTGTATCGGGCAAAAAAATCCCCACCGTAAGGGTAGCCGGCGGCATGTCCAAAAGTTCACTCTTCACCCAGATTGTCTCTAACGTCACAGGATGCGATGTACTTGTTCCCTCGAACGTTGAAGTTACATCTGTTGGCGCAGCTGTACTCGCGGGTGTCGGGGCAGGAATATTCACCGACCCTTCCTCCGGGGCCAAAAAAGTAGCTACCGCCTTGAAAGAACATCGACCTGACACAACAGCAGCAAAATACCAAAACCTCTATACCGGATGGCGTCAGGCCTTCGATAAACGTGTCGAGACCGATACCCATGTCGGTAATCTTCTAACTACTGCGCTCTTCGAGCCTTCGCCCACAGCCGGCAGGGCAGCCGTTCCATCCTTCTCACCGAATATTTTTATCACCGCCTCTATGGATCAGACAGCGATTAACGAATTTGAAGAAATCGGTCATGTGGTTTATGCCGGATGGCGGGAGAAGATGAAGATATACGACGGCGGCGCAGACCTGATCAAGGCGCTTTCCGGTGTGCAAATATTCGTCACCGAAATGGACGTGGTGGATTTTCCGGTCATCCGCGAGACACGAGATCTGCGAGCGATTGTCACTTGCAGGGGAAACGCGGTCAACATTGATCTGTCAGCCGCCACCGCTTATGGCGTCGCTGTCATCAATACTCCCGGAAGGAATGCCGATGCCGTCGCGGACTTGACCGTCGCCTTCATGGTGATGCTTGCCCGTAAAATGCCCGGTTCCTTCGATTTCCTTAAACACGACCAAATAAAATCGGGTGACATGGCGAAGATGGGAGAGGCCTATCTGAAATACCAGGGCAAAGAACTCTGGAGAAAGACCGTCGGGTTGGTGGGAATGGGCAACGTCGGTGCCTGTGTTGCCGCAAGGCTGTCCCGCTTCGGGACCAGGGTTATCTTCTACGACCCGATGATAACCGCCGAGGCCGGGTCTCTGCTTTTGGCAAAAAAGGTATCCCTCGCTGAATTGCTGGCTATAAGCGATTTTGTGAGTCTTCATGCTCCTGCGATTGAGGCGACCAGAGGGATGATGAATTGGGAAGCTTTCAACCAAATGAAACCGGGAGCTTTCTTCATCAATACCGCCCGGGCATCCCTTGTGGACGAAACAGCCCTTTTGTGGGCACTGACATCAGGCAAAATTGCAGGCGCCGGTTTGGATGTTTTCTCAACCGAACCCCCGGGAACGGATGACCCCATTGTCTCTCATCCGAACGTTATCGCCACCCCGCACCTGGGTGGAAACACAACCGAGATCGCGGCACATCAGGGAGCCATCGCTATCGGCCAGATCAAAAAACTTATGGCGGGAGAACGCCCGGACTATATCCTGAATCCTGAAGTCCTAGAAACTTTCAGCTGGTTAGGCCCACGCCCTGAACTGGATGAAAAGAAACTAGAGGAACTTTCCAAAAACAAGCGGCCTTCAATTACGTCTTAGTGTCACAGAAGAAAAACAAGATTTCCATGTTCAATGATGGTAATGGCGCAAAGCTTGGGGGACATGAGGAAAGTAAAACCAAAAGAAAAAGGATGAAAAAAATAATCCAATCCTTATTTGCTGCGCTTTTTTGCTGGGAACCTAGAATCTTTCTTCAATCGCTGAGGTGGATTATCTTTTTTCTCCCGTAGAAGCCGAGAAATGTCTTTTTGCCTATGGGTATTTTTTTGATGAACCATGAAAGTTGAACCTCAAACAACTATTAAACGCATTCTTCCAGCGGAAAGGTAAACGCCCGCAGTCCAGCGCGCGGGTGTTCCGCTTTCAGCTTCCGCACGAGTTCGATCAAACGCGGGATCTCCTCATCCGGAACCGCCATTAACATGGTGTTATTCGTCCCCGGCCAGTAATGCGTACCCAGTTTAGGTTCACTCTCCTCGCCCTCTCCCGTAGCTCCGTGCGCTTTCGTGTAGGACTTATAGCCGGCTTTTTTAAAGGCGGCTGTTACGGTTTCGTCGGACGCCGAGGCGTAAATCACATACAACATTTTCATAGGTGTACCTCCCCGATGCCGGCGTTTTAATATTCCGCCGGTTCTTCCTTTCTTTTTTTTCTGTTTTTGAATTTTTCCTGCCAGTCGTCGAAAATATCATAGGCGGACGGAACTACGATTAATGTCAAGATGAGAGATGTTAAGAGCCCACCAATCACGGATATACCCATCGGAGCGCGCGTCTCCGCACCCTCGCCCACACCCAGTGCAATCGGCAGCATACCGAAAACCATGGCGAAGGTCGTCATGAGAATCGGACGCATTCTCACCGGCCCCGCCTGCAATATAGCATCACGTCTTGATAAGCCCCGCTCCCGTAAAACATTGGTATAGTCAACAAGCAATATGGCGTTTTTTTTCACCAGACCCATAAGAAGAATCAGACCGATAAAACTGAAAATGTTAAGCGTCTTACCCGCGATAAACAAGGCACCGAACGCGCCGATAAAAGACAGCGGCAGAGAAAGTAGAACTGTGATGGGATGAACAAAGCTTTCAAATTGCGCGGCAAGAATCATATAAGCCATGACAACTCCCAAAAGAATCGCAAAAAGAAGATAACCAAAAGATTCCTTCATGGTATCAGCCATTCCGTAATATTTCGGCACATAATCAGCGGGCAGAATACGTCCGGCAATGGCATCCAGTTCATCTTTCGCCTGACCCAACGGCTTTCCTTCCAAAGAAGCAAAAACGGTAATGGCCCGTTGCCGGTCAGCACGGTTGATAACACTGGGACCAGTGCCTTCCTCCACCTTGACCACATTGGCCAATTCAACAAGTTTCCCGTCTCGGGCGCGCACATTAATTCTTTGCATGGCATGGCTGCTTTCCCTGTCTTCGGGATTGAGCCTGACCCTGATGTCGTAACGTTTGCCTTTCTGTTCATCTTTATACCGGGCAATATCCAGTTCCCCGCTAACCAGCAGGTTAATGGCTTCCGCAACAGTCGCCACATCCACACCCAAATCCGCTGCCCGGTCGCGATCAATATAAACCTTGAATTCCGGTTTGCCGACTTCCAGCGACGTATCCACATCCACAATTCCCGGCAGCTTGGAAAACTCCGATGTTATTTGTTTGGCGTATTGTTGCAAAGCTTGAAGATCAGTACCCCGAATACTATACTGAATCGGCACATTCCTTATTCCGCCTCCAACAATGGAAAGATCTTCCGCCGATACTTTTATCCCCGGAATTTGCCGCAATTTCGTTCGCGCTATCTTTTTAATATCTTCCTGACTGTATTTACGCTCCGCTTTTGAAATCAGGTTGACCATCATAACAACTTTATTGGGATAGCCTGCATATCCCTGAACATAAAAGACGGATTTAACTCCCGGTATTTCCTGAACCATGGCCTCTGTTTTGCCGAAATATTGTTCTATCTGATCAATGGAATAATCTATCGGCGCTTCCATTCGAATCAGGAAAACGCCTTGATCTTCCGGTGGCGTGAATTCCTTCCCGATAAAAGCGGTAAGTCCCAGGCTCAGAAGAAATATGATCAAGGCAGCCACCAGTACCGTTTTGCGGTAACCCAGGGTAAATTCCAGAGCCACCCGGTAAAACGATTCCAGTTTTGCATAATAATGCTCCATCCGATCACTGATTCTGGTCCAGATGGGTTTTTTGCCGTTTCCGTTGCCGTTCACATCCGCGGCCAGATGGTTGGGAATGGATTTCTTCTTCGATTTTAGAAAGATCGACGCCATCATGGGTGTTAAGGTAAAGGAAACAAGCAACGAAACCAGAATTGCAAAAATAATAGTCAAAGCAAACTGAAGGAAAAACCGGCCGATAATGCCTTTCATGAAGGCAACGGGAAGAAAAATGGCCACGATGGCGAACGTAGTAGCCATAACGGCCAGACCGATTTCTGATGTAGCAAATTTTGCCGCCTCCATGGGCGCCATGCCCTCTTCCACATGCCGATAGATATTTTCGATGACAATAATGGCATCATCGATGAGCAAACCCACCGAGAGCGACAAGGCCAGCATCGTCATATTGTTAAATGTAAAGCCGAAAAAGTTGATCAGCGCAAACGTCGAGATGACGGAAACAGGCAGCGCCACCGCACTGATGAGTGTCGTGCGCAGATTCTTGAGAAAAATAAAAACAGCTAAAACGGCAAAAAGACTGCCGATGATTAAATGGAATTGAACTTCATCGATCGAACGAACGATAAAGAGTGACGAATCCACAGCAAAATTGATTTTCATACCGGGAGGCAGCGTTTTGTTGATTCTTTCCACCTCCTTTTTGACACGATTGGCTACTTCAACCGTGTTGGTTCCCGATTGTTTCTGTATCGCCATGCCGACTGCCGGAACTCTATTGAAGCGGGACAGGGATCGTTTTTCCTCCATGCCGTCTTCCGCCCGGCCGATATCCTTTATCTTTACCGGAGCGCCTTTATAGTAACTGACAATCAATTCATTAAAGTCTGGGATACTTGGAAACTCGCCCTTAATCCGGACAGTGTATTCCTTGGTCTGAGTTTCTATACGCCCGCCGGGCAGTTCGATATTTTCGCGCTTTAAAGCCAGAATAACATCGGATGGGGCTATTTGGTAAGCCTGCATTTTAGCA
Source organism: uncultured Smithella sp. (assembly GCA_964581635.1). GTDB lineage: Bacteria > Desulfobacterota > Syntrophia > Syntrophales > Smithellaceae > UBA8904. The sequence goes on along the minus strand of CAZOPH010000008.1, from coordinate 15,866 downwards.
GCGTCCAGCCAGATACGCACTTGACGCAGACGCAGGCCATAGAAAATAACGTCACCGACACCGTTGATGCGCTGAAGCTGTTCCTTCAAAACTTCATCGGCATACATGGACAAATCGCGGACAGACCGATCCCCGGAAAGATTGAGAAATAGAATCGGCGTAGCATCCGGGTCCACCTTGGCAATCTTGGGTTCATCAATATCGTCGGGCAGTTTATTCCTGATTCCGGATACTTTTTCGCGCACATCCTGAACAGCCTGATCGATATTCCTCTCCAGAACAAATTCGATGGTGGTACGCGACATGCTTTCGTAACTCGTTGAAGTAATGCTCTTGACGCCATTGATGGTGTTGACAGCGCCTTCAATTTTATCGGTCACGTCCACGTCCATGACATCGGGACTGGCACCCTTGAGCGTCGTCGTAACGGTAACAATGGGGAAATCCACTTTGGGGAGAAGATCAACGCCGATGCTGGGGTAACTCACAATACCCAGCACCACCAGAGCCATAATGACCATGGTGGCAAATACCGGCCGTTTTACCGATGTATCAGCGAGCCACATTCACCTTCACCCCTTCCGACAAATTGTTCTGACCGACTACGACAATCTGTTCTTTTTCTTTCAGACCTTCCACAATCTCCACATTCTCTCCATATTTGCCGCCTGTCTTGACCATTCGCTGGTGAGCGACATTTCCTTCCACAACAAAAATACTGATGGTTGCGTTGTCATACATCAGCGCCGTGAGTGGAGCAACCACGGCATCGCGAATCGCCGCCGTATAAATGGAAATCCGTGCGAATAATCCCGGTTTCAGCAAACGACCGGCGTTGGGCACAATAGCCTCGGCCTGCAAGGTTCTCGTTCTTTCTTCCACATTGGGATAAAGAAGATTAACTTTGCCCTTGAAAGTCTTCCCGGGAAATGAATCGACCGTAAAAATAACTTCCTGTCCTGTTTTCAAATCGGCAATCTCTTTTTCGCTGACCGTAAAAGTCATTTTCAGTTGATCAATCTTGATCAACTGAAAAAGAGGTGATCCATTACGCACGTAATTTCCGGAAGAAACTTTCTTTTCTTTCACCATACCGTGCAAAGGCGAATATATTTTCGTCCGGAAAAGCCTCTCGCGAGAGGTATCTAAAAAAGCCTTTGCTCTGGCTAAATCGGCTTCGGCCAGAGTAACCCTGGTGGATATGTCGTCGAACTGCTGTCTGGTAATCAACTCCTCCTTATGTAGAGACTCTTTTCTCTGATATTCGGCTTTCGCATTAACCAGATTGGCCTGCGCTTGTTTCAGAGCTGCATCCGCCCGTTTCTCCTCCAATATATAATCGATTGGATTGATTTCAGCTAAAAGCGTCCCGCGTGCCACCGGATAGCCCTCTTCCACTCTTACACTTTTGACAATTCCGTCAACTTCTGAACTGACCACGACCTCTTCGTCAGCCTTCAAGGTGCCGGTCGTTTCTATATAAGGTTGAATTTGTTTCTTTTCCGCGGATTGAACGCGAACATTGATCAGTGTTTCTTTTTCCACTTTTTTTTCTTTTTTACAGGAAGTCAGAGGAAGACTGATTAAAATCATTATCACAATAAACAACAGTAATTTTGTCGTTCCTCGTCCCGACATCTTTTTTTCATTGAAGCAAAAAAGCTTCTTCACATTCATGATATTTTTCCTCCTGAAACCAAATCCGCGTATTATTTACCGACATGAACAAAACGAAGTAACGTACCGCTTGTTTTCTTTACCAGCAGGTTTGCAATCTGATAATTGTACAAAGCTTTCGCTACATCTCTATCCGCGGTCAAAAGCAATGTATTGGCATCCATCACGTCCAGGCTGTTGGCCAGACCGTTTTCGAACTGTTTCATGACCGCATTGTAGTTGTCCTTCGCGAAAATCTGCTGATCTTCCAGAAATTTCAGCGAGCCCTTTAAAGTTTCCAGATCAAGACAGGCCGCCTTCAATTCAACATCAATGCTCTTCTTCAAATCGTCATAAGCAAGCCGGGCCTGACGCTCTTTGGCCAGGGCTTCCTTGTATTCAGCTATTCTCAAACCGCCTTCAAAAAAAGGAAAAGACAGAGAAACCCCGCCTAAAATACTCTCGTCGTTGAAGGTTGCACTGACCGGTTCCTGATCCGCCCGGTTATAAATGGCAAACAAACTCACGCTGGGCCAGAAAGCGCCGCGGGCGTATTTCACCTGCTGCTCGGCCATGCGGGTCTGCATATCATAACCTTTCAAATCAGGTCGTTCATCCAGAGCCGTCTGTCGCAAGCTGTTTAGCTCGCACATCTCGGATACTGGCAATTTTTCATCCTTCAGTTGAAAATCAGGCTCCACGGCCGTAACACGGACAAGAGCTGCTCTTGCCAACTGCAGGCCGTTAGCAGCTCGCAGTTGATCGGCGTAAGCTCCTGACAGTTCACCTTTAGCACGTAAAAGCGCCGTTTTAGTCAATTCACCAACCTTGACTCTCGTTTCGACGAAATGATGGTATTTTTTAAGTCTTTCCAGATTGGCATCGGCAATTTCCAGTACTTTCTGAGCTTTCAACACATCATAAAAAGAAACTGCGACGACCAGGACAAAATCCGATTTGGCAACATCCAGATCATACTCACTTTTCGTTATGGATTGTCCGGCAATTTTCAAAGCATTCAGTTCGCGCGCACTGAGGGAGAAAGATTGTTCCGCACGGACCCCCCATGTCCCTGATTGTTCAGGTTGGATCAACACGTTGTTGCTAATGGTGGGCAGCGGAGCGGGTAACCTGGTTGTAGAAACAACGTACTTATCTTCGGTGAAACGATTGTAGGTACCGAACGCGGTCACCTTGGGCATTAAAACCGCCCAGGCTTTATTCTTGGTCATCTGCGCAATAAAAAGATTTTCCTCGGTATATTTAATTTTTTCAGAATTTTTCAGCGCTTGCTGATAAAGATCACTCAGCATGTACTCCTGCGCTAGTCCGATAGAAATGGACATAAGAGTGACAGCAAACAGAATTATCAGACAGAACCATCCTTTCTTCATCCTCAAAAAATCCTTTCCTGGGTACAAAATCTCTTGGCTACCGGTTGACAACGCCCATCGCCCTTTGTAGTCGAACGTAAAAAGTATTATAATTAGCTAAAGCGTTGGTATATTCATATTTGGCTTTGGTGAGCAGTGTCTGAGCATCGAGCACTTCCGTTGAACGTGCCACTCTTTCTTTATAACGGGCTTCGGAGATTCGGAAATTCTCCTCGGCCTGATCTATCACTTTTTGCGAAACAGCGATCTGGCTTTCTGCTTCCTGCAAAAGGAGATAAGCGTTCTTGATCTCCAGCGCAACTTGATCATTTAACTCTTTGCTCTGATCAATGGCCTGATTTTCTATGGCTCTTCCGGCGTCAACCCGGAATTTCGTTTTTCCCCACTCCCAGAAATTCCAACTGGCTACCGCCATCACCTGCCAGCTTTCCATATCTTTAAATTCGGTACCGGAAACGGATGGTGAATCACCAAAGCGGCCATATTGACCGACCAGACCGACCGAGGGGAAAAAATCACTTTGCGCTGCACGGACCATTTTGCCGGCCTGCTCGGCTTTAAGAGTGGAGAGCTTGAGCTCCGGTCGATGCTGCCTGGCAATGTCCAAGCATTCCTGAAATGACTGGCTGAGCGGCTTATAATCGAGAATATCAACAACCTCCACGGGCGATATTAATTCCCGTTTCAAAATGGTATTAAAACTTGATTTCGCTAAGTCCACGGCATTTTGCGCTCTTACCTGCGCTTGTTTACCATTAGCCAGTTCTACTTCCGCTTGCAGCAGATCATTCTTGGGGATCAAACCAACCCGGTAAAAATTTTGGGCGACATCACGGTGGGCATTAAGCATTTCCACCGCCTGGCGCGCCGTGTCACGAAGTCTTTCGGCCCGCAATATATTATAATAGCTTATCTTGACATCCTGAACCACATCTTGAACTTTAGCTGATTCTTCAATAAAGGCGGCATCTTCGGCAATTTTACTGGCCTGATAGTTGGCCAGGATTCCACCGCCGGCAAAAAGCGGCTGTCTTACTTCAACTGACCAAGTATAATTATTTTTTGTTCCCGCGGGCAGTTCTAATCCATTCACTAAAGCGATCACAGACGGCGACAATATCTCAGTGAAAGGATACGAAAGATCTGGTAACTTCATTGAAGGATCCTCATTTAAGCGGGTATAATTATAAGATGTGCTGAATTTCGGCAGGAATCCGGTCATCGCCTCCCGTTTCCTGGCTTCGGCGCCCTTTGCCCCTTCTTTGGCAATATTGATCACAAAACTGTTCTTGAGCGCAATGGCAATACTCTCTTCAAGTGTTAAAGTTTGGACCGCCTGAATGGATAAAGGAAGAAATAATAAAGCGGAAAACGTCACGACCATGATACACCGGATTTTAATCCTCATATTTTTTTTACTCCATTCAAAAAGATATCTAAGATCATTTCTTTTTTGGAAATAAGCTTATCTTTTGATGGCATGATCATCCAGTCGATAGAAGCCGCCCGAATCAAATGCAATAAAGCCGCTGCCATTTCACGTGGGGGAAGATCTCGCAGCTTGCCATCTTTTATGCCGGCTTCTAGTATATTTTCGACAAAAGATAAATGTTTAAAATAACCATTCATCAGGTGTTGGCGCATAGTACTCATAGTCTGAGCCGATAGTTCGTTTTCTCCCCGCAAAAATATCCTGCAGAAGTCAACATTCTTTTCAATAAACTGTAATTGTGCACCAATAAGGGCATCAAGCTTTTCATTCAGATTTTTAGCTGATTTTACTTCCCGTGTAATGGATTCATACATCATGGTCAGCTTTTCACTAATCATGGTTGTATAGAGATGTTCTTTGCCTTTGAAAAATTTATACAGAGCCCCCGTGGAAAAACCTGATACGCTGGCAATTTGGGCCACTGTGACATTATGATAACCTTTGGCGGAAAAATTCTTTTCTGCTTCTGCCAGGATCGCCTCGCGCCGCATGTTATATTCACGCTTTTTTCTTTGCGTTTTTTCCATTATTGCATCCAGGTTTTATGTTATGAATGATTATTCATTTTGTGAATTGTGGTTCACATTAATTCCAGGTTTTGTCAAGATTTTTTACGTAGACTGTCACAGAAATTATTCGTCTTTTGACTAATTCATTGAAATATCTAATAATAATGTTCAGAATAAAGATTTTTTTAAAGACAAAGGGTTATGCGCCAATGTTTTCAAACAGTACGGTTGAAAGGTAGCGCTCTCCGGCATCGGGCAGAATCACCACGATAATTTTTCCGGCAAACTCTTCCCGTTTAGCCAATCGCACGGCTGCTGCTGTCGCCGCTCCACAGGAGATACCAACCAGTATGCCTTCTTCACGCGCGAGACGTCTGGCATATTCGATTGCTTCTGCACTGTCCACCTGCTCAACCCGATCGATGATGGATAAATCCAGCGTGTCGGGAATAAAACCTGCTCCAATTCCCTGAATTTTGTGCGGTCCCGGCTTTAAATCCTCTCCCGCCAGTTTTTGGCTGATTACCGCGCTTTCTTTAGGTTCCACAGCAACTGAAATAATTTTCTTGCCCATTTTCTTTTTAATATAACGGGAAATGCCGGAAATCGTTCCGCCGGTTCCAACACCGGCAACCAGAACATCAATCGCACCTTCCGTATCATTCCATATTTCCGGACCGGTCGTCTTCTCATGAATCGCCGGGTTGGCTGGATTCTTGAACTGCTGTGGGAGAAAATATTTCTGCGGGTCAGATGAGGCGATAGCTTCCGCTTTATTGATCGCACCTTTCATTCCTTCAGCACCGGGCGTCAGAATAAGATTGGCACCAAAGGCAACTAGGACTTTTCGTCGTTCAATACTCATTGTCTCCGGCATGGTCAGCGTCAGCTTATAGCTTCGCGCCGCCGCGACATAGGCGAGAGCGATACCCGTGTTGCCGCTAGTCGGCTCGATGATTTCTACACCGGGTTTCAGCAGCCCTTTTGCCTCGGCATCCCAGATCATGGCCGCCCCAATCCGGCACTTAACCGAATAGGCAGGATTGCGGCCTTCTATTTTTGCAAGCACCGTTGCCTTTGCACCTGAGGTGACATGATTGAGTTTTATCAGGGGTGTATTGCCTATAGACTGCGAATTATCTGCATATATTTTTTTCATAAAACACCTCCTAAAGTAGGTGAACAATGCGTCGTGCCCTGCATCGCATTAAATCTTATTCAGGGCCTGTTCGATATCCGCCAAGATGTCATCAATGTGTTCAATGCCGATGGACAGACGGATAAAATCAGGTGTGACGCCTGTGGCTAATTGTTCTTCCGGCGACAGTTGTTGATGCGTCGTGGACGCCGGATGAATCGCCAAAGTTTTTGCATCGCCGATATTGGCCAGATGTGAAATCAGTTGCAGGGAATTAATAAATCTCTTTCCCGCTTCCATACCCCCCATCACGCCAAAACCAAGAATAGCACCTGCCCCTTTGGGAAGATATTTAGCCGCTCTATCATATTCCGGACTCGATGCCAGCCCTGGATAATTCACCCAAGCGACTTGAGGATGTTTCTCTAGATAAAAAGCAGCAGCCCGTGCATTTTCGCAATGACGCGGCATGCGCAGATGCAACGTTTCCAATCCTTGCAGGAAAAGGAAAGCATTAAACGGGGATAAGGCGGGGCCCAGGTCGCGTAAAAGAGTAACACGAGCCTTTAGAATATACGCCAAATTACCCATGGGTTTTAAGGCTTCCACAAAATTCAGGTCGTGATAACTCGGATCAGGATCAGCAATGAGCGGGAATTTCCCGTTTGTCCAGTCAAATTTCCCTGAATCAACAATAACGCCGCCCAGCGATGTGCCGTGACCGCCGATAAATTTTGTTGCGGAATAAACAATAATATCCACGCCGAAATCAAAAGGACGTAAGAGATAGGGAGATACGGTATTATCCAGAACAAAAGGAATACCATTTTTGTGTGCGACGGCAGCGATGGCGGTAAGATCGGCAACATCCATTTTAGGATTGCCTATCGATTCGGCGTAAACAGCTTTTGTCTTCGGTGTAATGGCCGCTTCCAGCGCTTTTAAATCATTGGATTTGACAAATTTTACCTTAACGCCCAGGCGGGGAAATGTGTAATGAAATAATGTGTAGGTTCCGCCGTAGAGATTATCCGCCGAGACGATTTCATCACCGGTTTTCGCGATATTCAACAAAGCCAACGTGATGGCGGACTGGCCACTCGCCACAGCTAGCGCACCTATGCCACCTTCGAGAAGCGCAATTCTTTTTTCCAAAACGTCCGTCGTCGGATTCATCAGCCGCGTGTAAATATTCCCGAATTCCGTCAGCCCGAAAAGTGCGGCTGCTTGATCGGTATCTTTAAATTGATAGGAGGTTGTCTGGTAAATGGGCACGGCCCTCGACCCCGTTGACGAGTCCGGTTCCTGTCCACCATGGATCATCAGAGTTTCTATTTTTAACGATCTGTCCATTTTACTCATTTAAAAGATCCTTTCTAATGTTTCACGGATGACTTCCTCGATGACGCCACCACCCAGAACTTCATCGCCCTTATAAAAAACAACCGCCTGCCCCGGCGTGATCGATTCCTGAGCTTCTTTAAATATAACTTTTAGCTTTTCGCCTTCCTTTGTCACAAAGCAGCCGGCCGGCTTCTTGCGGTAGCGAATTTTTGCTTCCACCTCTTCGGGAAATTGATCCGTCAGAAGATTCAGATCACCGGCAATTAATCCCGATGCGAACAGGTCTTCTTTATTCCCGACAACGACTGAATTTGTTCGGGTATCAAAACGAAGAACGTACAGAGGGGTCTTTGCGCTGATTCCTAAACCACTGCGCTGTCCGATTGTATAGTAAATAATGCCCTGATGACGCCCCAAAACCTTACCGTCCTGATCAACAATATTGCCAATAGCAACCGACAAATTTCTTTCTTCAAAAAACTGCCGGTAATTCCCCTGCGTGACAAAACAGATATCTTGGCTTTCCACTTTTTGCGCTACGGACAATCCGGATTTCTTCGCTTGCGCGCGGACATCCGACTTGCTAAGATTTCCTAATGGAAAAAGAACCTGCGACAAATCATCTTTCTTAATTGGATAAAGAAAATACGTCTGATCCTTATTTTTGTCCGCCGGACGCAAGAGATGCCAGGAATCCCCTGCATGCTGGATCCTGGCGTAGTGCCCGGTTGCAAGATAATCAAAACCCAGGTGGTGGGCTTTTTCCAAAAGGGACCCGAACTTGAGGTAACGGTTACAATCCACGCAGGGATTAGGCGTTCTTCCTTTGATATATTCTGCGGTGAATTTGCTGATCACCAACTCTTCCATTAACTGAGCAAAGTCAAAAACAAAATGGGGGATCTCCAGTTGACCGCAGACACGCTTCGCGTCTTCTAAGGCGTCTCCGCTGCAACAACTGGCACGGTCGTCATCCTGCCGAATGCCCAGGCACATAGTCACGCCGGTCACCGAATAACCTGCTTCTTTGAGCAATACGGCGGCAACCGATGAATCAACACCGCCGCTCATCGCAACAAGAACTTTCTTCTTTAAATGAATGCCGGAGCAATCCATATTATTCTTTCACTCAATTGTAATGCATCAAATCATTATCCGCCTTCCGACGATCTATCCGCTCAAGATCCGCCGGTACGATTGATCTTTTTAATAATTCATCACCCGCTTCAGCAAAAATCGAGTATTACTATCTTTTTGGTAGTAATTAATTCAATGGTCATAATTTGTCAAGATTTTTTAACGCAACCTACTTCTTAAATACGTTTTTCTTGACAGGTTTGATTGGTAAAACAAATTAGATGACAAATTAAAATAAATAGACTTTAATTTCAGTTAGATACGCAGTTCCATTTCGGTGTCAATAAATCCGGCGACATCGTTTTGCTTTTTCCAATCTTGCAATTTCAGTCTAACCTTGATATTTAGCCGCATTAAAAATACTTTGAACATAGCATTGTCAAGTATTTTTAATGTAATGAAATGATGGGAGCCCCTGATGGAAGTTCATTTCCTTCTCTTTATTATTTTTCTGGCGGCAACGACCATTGTCAGCTTTGTTTACGCCATCTGGCGGGGCCGCAATGATGAACAAATACTCCGAAGTATTATCCAGAGTTATCCGATTCCAACCTTTGTCATCTCTTCTGACCACAAAATCATTTACTGGAATAAAGCATTGGAAGGACTGAGCGGCATCAAGGCAAAACAAGTACTCGGCACTGACCAGCAATGGCGTGTACTTTACCCATCTCCCCGCTCCTGCATGGCTGACTTGATTTTAAAAGACAAAATAAACAATTCTTCCATCCTTTACTCAGGAAAGGCCACGAAGTCGAAACTGCTTAGAGACGCCTATGAAGTAACGGAATTTTTCCCGGAACTGGGCGAAAAGGGAAAATGGTTCCGGATCACCGCGGCGGATATTAAGGATTCCAGCGGAAGACGATTCGGTGCCATGGAGACCCTGGAAGACATCACAGACCATAAAAAGGCGGAAGAAGAACTTCTCAAAAGGACCAAACTCGAATCACTGGGGACCTTCGCAGACGGCGTGGCCAAAGACTTTGACAGTCTTCTTTCAGCCATCCTGCGCAACGTCTTTCTAGCTAAAATTTCCGCCAACGAGGAGGATAAGATCCTGGAAAACGGCCTGGCGATAGCGGAACGGGCTGGCCTGCAGGCCAAGGAGCTGGCGCATCGGCTGATTACCTTCGCGCAGGGCGGCTTTCCGGTAAAAAAATTGGAGAAGGTTGATCATTTAATTAAAGAGGCTCTCCAGAAAACGCTGGCTGGCTCGAATATAACGTGCCAACCGGTTATCTCATCTAATCTCTGGCCGGCAGAAATCGATGCAATGCAGATTAAACAAGTGATTGAAAACATGATTACAAACGCGAAAGAAGCGATGCCGGACGGTGGTGTGATAGATGTTATTGCGGAAAACATAACAACGGGAACCAACATTCGGGCCCTTGGCGAAAGTAATAACTATATCCGTATCATTATTAAGGACCGGGGTGTCGGCATTCCCCGAGAAAACCTCTCAAAGATATTTGATCCTTATTTCACGACAAAAGAAAAGAAGGAACGAGGCGGCATTGGCCTGGGTCTCGCCATCTGTGATTCCATCATTAAATACCACAATGGCTTGATCAGCGTGGAATCACTTGTCGGCGTTGGCACATCCTTTATTATTTATCTAGCTGCAACTCCTAATGGAACTCCAGAAGTTTAAAAGGCAAATAGGTACCATGATTCACGGTCTTTTGCTGATAGCATCCAATCCAGGCAACAAGACAAGGCCGCATAAAGTTAGATCGGTGTCATTCCCCGGATGAAATCTTCGATTTTAAGAAACCACGAAATAGATACTGTCTTCAATGCTGCCTTCAGGCTGCTTGCCCCCCATCCTTTTTAACGTCCGTCATTAGCTCTTCGATATGACGCAGGCGCTCTTGAAACGTAGCAATTCCCAAAGCCGACTCCCGAGGATGCAGATTTTCAATCTCGGCAAGCCGTGTGCGTAAATGGAGGATAATTTCATCCGCCAAGCCTAAAAGAAGGGCTCTCTCATACTTTGTCATTTCCAGCACACCATCATCAATGAATTTTATATAATCTAAAATCTCTTATTCCCGCGTGGACAGCCAAGACATAAACGCCTTCTTAATGGACTCTGCGGCGGTTTCTACGCCGACGTGTTGTGTATTCACCAGCATATCATAATGCCTTGGATCGTTAATATCTTCGTTAAAATACTTCCGACAGAAAGCAATCTGATCTCCATCGTATTTCGTAATGTGCTCCAGTGTTTCTTTTTGCGACGTTTTGCGATCGCGCATCACTCTTTCCATCCTTATTTCCAGTGGCGCGATAATCCGCACGCGAAACGCTTTGTCCTTCAGGATGAAACTGCCGCCCCGGCCAATGATGATGACATTGCCGTGCTCAGCATTGGTGTGCATCACCATCGATAAATGACGGATGTATTCATTGGGCCAGATATGATGCGATTCAAAAAAGGAGCTTATCAAGCTGTCGAAAAGAGAAATACTCTTCTGATCAAGTGATTTGATAACCTTGTCGCTCATATGGGCGCTTTCGGCAACCTTGTGAATCAGATCGCTGCCGATAATATTCATCTTCAGTTCAGTAGCCAGGATGCGAGCTATCAATCCGCCGCCCGCTCCAGCTTCGCTGGAGAGCGTGATGATATGTCCCGGCTTCTCCTTCTTTTCCTTCTGCCAGCGAGCCACCTGATCTTCAACCAGTTGGTCGACATCCTTGTCGCGCAATTTGATATCCCTTGTATAGTCGGGGCAATTGACATCAAACAAAGCATTGGTCTTCACCCGATAACGCTTCATGCAGTTCTCGCGCCATGCACAGATAACACAAATTCTTTTATCCGAACCTGTTGACATATCCCAGTCCTCCTTCCTTGAATACTTTATGATGCCTGTTCCTGCATCGCCTCGAAACCGGAAACGATATCGAGAAGTTCTTCGGTAATCGTCATCTGGCGCGTGCGGTGAAACTGCACGTGCAAATCCTGCATCTGCTCTTCAATATTTTTCTCAGCATTTTGCATAGAAGCAAGACGACTGGCATTTTCGCTGGCCAGTGACTCAGCAAAAGCGCGATAAAGCGACACGAAAAGATACTCCCGGATCAGCGAAGAAAAAATCTGATCGCCGTCCATCCGGAAAATGGGCAGGGATTTGGAATCCCATTTCTTTTTGGCGATTTCCTTGAGCCACTCCCGATTGACAGGCAGCAACTGAACCATGTGTGGATGATAGATTGCTCCGCTCACATATTTATTATAAAATAAGAAAAAATGATCAACGTTATGATGAAAATGCCATTCATCGATAACCATGATGATTTCCTGAACCAGCGGTGTGATACCCGCTGTGGAACTGGGCGTGGTCAACAACTCATCGATAGGTTGTCCGGCATCTTCAATATAATCTGCTACACGGGCACCGATGGAAAGCACTTTCCGGTTTTCCTTTTTAATGCCGGCGGTTTTGGCATAATCGAGCGTGAAAGTGGAAACCTGTTCATTGAGCTGCCCGCAAAGGCCTTGATCCGAGCCGAAGACAATCACACCCATCCGTTTCATCGTGGATGTCTTTCTCTGGAGTGTCGCCCCCATGCGCTCCTTGAGCACAACCTGTAAGCCCATTTCTACCGTTCGATTATAGTCACGCAGGGAATCCACGGCCTTCTGATATTGACGAATACTCACAGCCGCTAGCGCCTTCATCGTTTTAACAACGGACAGGAGATCACCCGCGCTTTTCATCCTTCTTTTCAGGGACTCAGTTGTTTGCATGAGCGTCCTCAACCTCTTCAAAAGGTTTAATGGCCGGTTTAATTTTATTCATAATACTGTCGCGATCCGCCATTTCCAGCTTTTTTCCGGCTTCAATCCGGCTGCACAATTCTGGCAATTGTTCATTGACAGCCTGTAAGAGGTGCGCCTCCACCTCACGGACCTTCTCTGTCGGAACAAGGTCCAGAGCACCACCGGTCACGGAAAGCAGAGAGGCAATCTGTTCAGAGGCGCGCAAAGGTTTGTATTGCCCCTGCTTCAGAATTTCACGAACACGCCAGCCCCGCTCCAGCGTCCGCCTTGTGCTTTCATCCAGCCTGGTGCCGAAGCGGGAGAAAGATTCAAGTTCTTCAAACTGCGAATAAGACAGCCGCAAGTCACCCGCAACCGAACGATAAGCAGGCAACTGCGTTTTGCCGCCCACGCGGGACACGGATTTGCCGACATCGACCGCCGGAAGAATGCCTTTATTGAAAAGAACCGGCGACAGATAAATCTGTCCGTCTGTAATGGAGATCAGATTGGTTGGAATGTAAGACGACATATCCTGTGCTTCCGTTTCGGTAATCGGCAGAGAGGTCAGCGACCCCCCGCCAAGCTCCGGACGCATATGCGTGGAACGCTCCAGCAGTCTGGAATGAATATAAAATATATCGCCGGGAAAAGCTTCTCGTCCCGGCGGCCGACGCAAAAGCAGCGACACTTCGCGGTAAGCCCGGGCATGTGATGTCAGATCATCATAGACAATCAACACATCACGTCCCTGTTCCACAAAATATTCCCCCATGGTTGTGGCGGCATACGGTGCGATAAACTGCAGCCCCGGCGTGTCTTCACCGGTGGCGACCACCACGATACATGATTTCATCACCCCGTGATCCCGCAACTCAGCAATGACCTTGGCCACGTCCGCGCTTTTTTTGCCGACGGCACAGTAGATGGAAATTATCCCTGTTTCTTTCTGATTGATAATTGTATCGACCGCAATGGCCGTTTTCCCGGTTTGCCGGTCGCCTAAGATCAGTTCTCTTTGCCCGCGCCCGATGGGGATAAGCGCGTCAATCACCTTGATGCCCGTCTGAAGGGGCACGACAACCGGAGCTCGATCCATAACGGCCGGAGCCGGTCGTTCCACGGGCAATCGCATGAACGTACTGACTTCCCCCAGACCGTCCAGCGGCCGTCCGATCGGATCAACCACCCGTCCCAACAGCGCGTCCCCGACCGGCACATCCAGGACACGCATGGTGCGCTGCACCTCCGTCCCCACTTGCAGATTTTCACTGGGATCCAGAAGAACAACACCGATTTCTTTTGGATCGATATTGAAAACCAGTCCCATGTAATTTCCGGCAAACCGGACCAGTTCCTCCGCCCGGATATGCGGCAGCCCGCTGACCCTGGCAATATCGCGTCCGACAAATTCCACCTGGCCGACTTCATATTGCCTCAACTCAGGATGCTGCCCATCCAGGACCTTGTCCATCGTATCAAATGTGTCGTCCAGAAAGGTCTTTAATTCCTGATTCTCTACTTTACTAACCTCTGAATTCATTCTACGCCTCCTGACGTTATTATCCTATGTAGCATGCGCCTCTTTCTGGAGGGTTTCCGTCAGACTTTCCACAAGCGTCTCCAGATATTCATTAAGACTCCAGGCAATCTTGTGCCCATTCACCCGCAATTCGATGCCCGACACAATATCCGGCTGTTCCAGATAACGAATCGTAAAACCGTTCGTGATCTGCTTCTTCAATGACTCCTCGATTTGTGCCTGCCTCGGTTCGGAAATTCCGAAGGCGCTCTGGATAATGACCCTGTTGCCCCCACCGCTGATCGCCTTGCGAATCTGAATACTTTTTTCCTCATCAAGCGCTTTGACGCGACGGATAAATTCAGCTACGATCCGCTCCTCCAGTTCCACATCCGCCAGATCAGCAAGGGCCTTACGCGCCGTGGCATACAATTGTTTGGCCGCACGCTGGCGTAAATCATAGAAGAAGGCATCGTGTTCGCGAACAAGCATATCCTGCCAGCGCACCTTCACCTGATCAACTTCTTCACGGACTTTTTCCATCAGCTCTTTACGCTTGGCTTCAGCGGCCATCGTTGCCTCATTGAGCATGATTTCTTTTTTCTCATTGAGCATCTGGTTACGTTTTTCGTAAAGCTCAGCTGCTTCGTTGGCCTTGCCCTTCAGCTCTTCGGCTTCGGCAAAGCGCGCTGCGATTTTTGCTTCACGGTCATCCATGGCCTTGATGATCCGCCCGTAGAGAAAGCGTTTCAACAAGTACATGAGCAGGAGGAAATTAAAGATTTGCGCTAAAAAAACAAACCAGTTGATATGCATGGATCATCCCCCTCACTTTATAATGAAACCCCAGAAAGGATTGGCGAAAATTAGAATCATGGAAATGACGAAACAGTAAATGGCGATGGATTCAATCATGGCCAATCCCACAAAAAGCGTTCTCGTTAAAGAATTTCTCTCATCCGGCTGTTGGGCGATCGCCGCCAGCGCCTGGGAGATTGCCTGTCCCATACCCAGCCCGGGACCAATTGAACCAATTGCCATTGCCAAACCCGCACCGAAAATCGATGCCATCGCGACGAGACTGATGCTGTCCATAAATACTCCTCCTTTATAAAATTGTTTTTTAAGCGCTAACGCCTTCCTGCTTTATCTCCGTATGATGAACTTCATCCTCGGCGCTGAGCGCGGAGGCTATATAAACCATGGAAAGAATCGCAAAAATGTATGCCTGGATCACCCCGATGAGCAGTCCCAGAATCTGCATCACCACTGGGAACAAAAAAGGTGTAACCGCCAGCAGGATGCCGACAACCTTTTCATGACTCATAATGTTGCCAAAAAGACGAACGGTAAGCGCCAGCGTTCTGGATAATTCCCCCATGACATGGAAAGGGAAAAAGATAAAATTAGGCTGAAAATATTCTTTCACATAATGAAAAAGACCGTTGCGTGATATGCCATAGAAGGGAACAGCGATAAAGACACAAGTGGCCAGCGCCGCCGTGGTCGTCATCGACGACGTTGGCGCGACAAATCCGGGAACAATGACCAGGACATTGGACACACAGATAAACAGAAAGAGCGTGCCGACCAACGGGACATAGTGATCCGCGCCTTTTTTCGTCATCTCACTGATTTCACCCCGAATGATGGAAATAATCACTTCCAGAAAATGCTGCCAGCGTGACACTTTCATTTCCGACGACAAGTTGCGCGTGATGATCCAGGAACCGGCGACCAGGATGGCCATGACCAGCCAGGTATAGAGTATGGTCGCATTGATCACGATGAAGCTCCAGCTCCAGATGATCACCTGATCGGGACTAATCTGATTGAGAGATACGATCTCCATATCGACTCCTTGATCGGCCGCAAATGATCTGCCGAACTTCTATTAAT
>CAZOPH010000007.1:0-33513 GCA_964581635.1 uncultured Smithella sp. | reverse complement strand
GTCTCTTCCTCTCTGATTTTGGTTTCTGCTTCTGCACGCTCTTTTGCCTTCAGCTCGGCCACGAGTCGATCGACTTCTTCCGCCTTGTTCCTGGCCTCCATCTCTGCCTTGAGTCGGGCCGCCTCTGCCTCCCTTAGCAGCGGTGTCTCTGCTCCTGCCTTGGCCTTCGCTTCTGCTTCTTCACGTACTTTGGCTTCCGCTGCTAATCGTACTGCCTCTTCCTCTTTGGTCGTTGCTTCTGTGTCTCCCTTTTTCTTGGCCGTTGCTCCATCTTTTGTCTTCTTTTCAACCTGCTCCTTTATTTTAGTCTCTTCTAACAGATGGACATCTTCTTCAACCTCGACCTTCGCTCCTGTTTTTTCTTGTGCCTTCAATTCGGCGACCTGCCGGCCGATTTCAGACGCTTTATCTATGGCTTCCATCTCTTCCCGGAGTCTGGCTGCTAATCGGGCTTTTTCTTCCTTTGTCGCCGCCCTATCCATGTCTCCGTAGCCTTCGTAATCATTAAACCACTTCATGAAAGTCCTCATTTTTGAATAAACTTATTATATTTGAATTGAATGATGTATTTTCTGAATCCGGGAATGTCATTATTTTCCAGCCCGCTGTAGGGTAACGGATCTCTGTAGAATTATCGTAGTATTTGCTCTGTCCTGTGTCAGGGACAGACCAGGAGTTAACATGGGTGGCGCAACCGATCAGGAAGGCTATGAGAACCCAGGTTTTCTTCACTTTCATCATTGCACCTCCTAAGAAGCGGCATGACGTCCTATCGCTTTCTGATCAGTCAAATTTTCTGAATTTTCCGTATGGTTTTGCCAGAAAATTAAATCTACCTGTGGATCACTTTTCGGGGTAACGGTCATTTCTACGAAATAGTTTTCCCAGGCATCGGCAATCCCGTCAAAAGTCAGAGCCGGCGGCTGGCAATAGTATCTGGACTGATCGATAATATGATCGATCAAATCACGCGGATGGTTGGCGCTGGGCCGGATGCCGAGTTTTCTGTAGTAATTGTCTATCAGGAAACGAAAAACCTTACGATCAAAAATGACGCCCTTTGCTTCGCACACCTTTCTGAAAATGGCCTCGAATTCAACTTCTGAAGGATAGTCTATTTTCATTTTGTATCTAATTCTTCTTAAAAAAGCCTCGTCCAACAGTTCTCTCGGTTCCAGGTTTGTGGCAAAGACAATGAGCTGGTCAAAGGGGATCTCAAACTTCACCCCCGTATGTAAGGTCATGAAGTCAACGTGTCTCTCCAGCGGAACAATCCACCGGTTAAGGAGCATTTTGGGTTCTATGGGTTGCCTGCCGAAATCATCGATAATAAAGATACCGTTGTTAGCCTTCATCTGTAGAGGCGCGTTATAGAATTTTGAAATGGGATTAAAATCCAAATCAAGCGTTTTCAGGGTCAGTTCCCCCCCGACGGTGACAACCGGCCGCTTTACAGACACCCATCTTTTGTCTGTCTCGTCCTTCGTGACAGCATTGCAGGGATGGTGCGTGACAGGATCATAGACGCTGATTAATTCTCCCCCGACACATATGGTATGTGGTATGTAAATTACTTCAGGAAAGACTCTGCCTATAGTTTCGGCGATGGAGGTCTTTCCGTTTCCCGATGGGCCGTAAAGAAAAATGGCACGGCCTGAAATCAACGCCGGGCCGAGACGTCTCAGAAATTGCGGGTTGATCACGAGAAATGAAAATGCCTGCACCATATCTTCATGCCGGATCTCTGCATTTTTGATGGATTGTGAAATAGTCATTTTTCGATAATCGCCGAGAGTCACCGGTGCCGGTCCAACATAGTGGCAAACTTCAAGAAGCTTCTGGGCCTTGTTTTGACCTATTCCTGAAATGGCATATCTGTAGGAAAATCGGTTATAATCGGCTGCCCCTTTAACCTCGATCATTTTCTCCCGTTTCAGCCCCTCAAGGAGGGAGTCGGCGATGCTTGTGGGAAGTTTTAAATTTTCTGCAATATCGGCCAGTCTGAATTCACCCAATAAGGCAATATGTTTCAGGGTCAGGTCGGCAAGAAAGGATGGCTCAAGGCCGGTTTCTTCGATATTTTTCGGTGCAGGTGGCGCTTGATACATCAAATTATTGAGCTGTTGTGATGTGATATATCCCATTGAGATGAGGTTGTCGCCAACCCTTCCTCCGCTGCTTTTCTGTTTGTCCAAGGCTTCTTCAAGCTGTCGCGCCGTGATGAGATTCTCCTGCAGCAGCTTTTCACCAATCTTTAATTCCGGGGGAAAGTCGGTTTTTCTATCTAAATCTGGTTTTTTAATCGTCATTGTCTTTTCTTCCTTAAGTTTCTAAATGATGGAAAGTGGCAATGGCTCAGCGAGAAGTCGCACAGGTGTACGTGGGTCGCAGCCTTTGAATTTCAAGAGAGCCAACCCTTTGTGACAGAAAGGACTCCTTCACATTCTGCTCCATCAAGAGGCGATACCGGAGCGGGGAGCAGAGCATCAATTGTGGGTCTGAGTCGCTTTTTTTCAACCTCGTCAACACCTAGGGCGCTGATCGCTAATTGACCTGAGTCCGTGCGTTCCACCCAGCCCTTGGCCTTTAGATACCATACATGGAACTCAACCAACTCAATCGGTTTGCAGAGAAGGCGTGCCACTTCGTATTCACCTATTCCCGGGTCTTTCATATTGCGCCGGCGCTGAATGTACAGAAGTGAGAGCAGAGTCTCGCGAATTTCCAAATCGTCGCCGATCGCAGTCCCAGCGCTTGCCTCTGAAGTAAGGCTCCACTTGTGGTTCCAATACTCCTGATATTTGATATCGTAACCTGCGCGATTCTCAGGGTTCGTGAGAGTTTGGTAAGCATTAAGAATCAATTGGAATCGGTCATTGTCTGCTGATTGTGTGTTATCGGGGTGAAACTTCTTGGCAAGATGCCGAAAAACTCGCTCAATGGTATCGATATCTGCGTTCGAACTCAGTTGCAACGCTTCATAGTAATCAATGAATCCCATAAGCAATCCCCTTTTTTATCGAGTCGTCGAAAATAAATTTTTTTGAAAGATATTTTATAGACATAGTTTCCCCTTTGCAGCAACATACAGCAAGTAATATGCCGGTCACGCATCCATGAGGAGTTTTAGCTCCAATTCGATCGCTTTATCTTTAATTATTAAATATTTAGCCTTTTAAAGATGCAGATTATGTAATGCCTTCATCTTTTCTGATCATCCGTGATTTTCACCATCCATCAGTAAATTTAAGCGCATCTGTCGTACCGTATGAACTGGATGAACCTCTCCTCTCTTTTTTTCTGATCTCAGCTTCCCATTAAGCCTGTGCTGAGCTTCAATATCCATTTGACTTTTTCACTTCTCCATCTTAAGTTCCGGCACGCGGAAACAAGACACGAAAGAATGAACCGTAATTGCTGCATGAGTAAAAATAAACGTATTGTTGTCACTGGTTTAGGAACAAAAAATGCCATTGGCGGCGATGTCGCGCAATTTGCCGCCGCATTAAGGCAGGGTGTCTGCGGCATCTCTGAGCTTGACCTTTTTGATACGAGCGAATTCCTTACCCATAAAGGCGGCCAGGTTAAAAATTTTAATCCCCGTCGATGCATTCCTAAAGAGTTTTCGCTCAAAAGGATGTCGCGGGCTGATCAGCTTTCTTATGCGGCGACGATGGAGGCTCTCACCGATGCCGAGCTTTATCCTTTGCCGGAATCAATCAAAGAATACACCGGCGTGGCCATTGGCGGAGGCGCAGGCGGGCTTTTCGAGGCGGAAAACTTCTATGCGGATCTGCTCTCGAAAGGTTTTGGCCGTTCGAGGTTTTCTCGACTGTCCGCCATCTATTGCGCATCATCTGCCGATCGTATTGCGTCCAATCTGGGTCTTCTGGGTCCCAAAATCACATTGATGACCGCCTGCTCTGCTGGTGCTACCGCGCTTGGTTTGGCCAGAGATTTGATTTTAAACGGTCAGGCCAGGCTGATGCTGGCCGGCGGTGTGGAGCCGATGTGCCGGATCACCTATGCTGCATTTAACGCGCTGAAATCCGTCGATGAGGACGTCTGCCGTCCGTTTGCCAGAAATCGCGCCGGTCTCTCGCTGGGTGAGGCGTCGGCCATTCTAGTCTTGGAACCGCTCGAGTCTGCACTGGACCGTGGTGCAAAAATTCATGGAGAAATTCTCGGTTACGGTGTGACCTGTGATTCGTTTCACATGACGTCGCCGGACGAAAAGGCCTCCGGTGCCGTCCGGGCCATGCAGGCCGCCCTGAAAGACAGCGGGCTCGCCGTTGAAGATATTGATTACATCAACGCCCACGGTACAGCGACACCGGTCAATGATGTGACGGAGACAAGGGCTATTAAAGAGGTGTTTGGCAAAAGGGCATATTCCATTCCTGTGAGTTCGACCAAGTCCATGCACGCCCATACCCTCGGCGCGTCAGGGGCGCTCGAAGGGATTGTCAGTCTGCTGGCTTTGGCACATGGATTTATTCCACCGACCATTCATTGTGTTGAGCGCGATCCCGAATGCGATCTGGATTATGTGACAGAAGGTGCGCGTCCGGCCGACCTGCGCTTTGTTCTTTCCAATTCTTTTGCATTTGGCGGAAACAATACCACGGTTATTTTCGGTAAATATGAAGGGCGGGGCGCTGCCCATGGATAAAAATTGCGAGATATCGGATCATGAACGTATTGTTGTAACCGGTCTAGGCATGGTGACGCCGCTGGGCGTGGGCAAAGACGAATTTTCCCGAAGGCTTTTTGAAGGCGATTGTGCCATTGATACTGTGCAGACGTTTGATACCCGAGCTGTGACCTCACATTTGGGGGCCGAAGTGCGTGACTTTACGCCGCGCGATTTTATCTCGGTAAAAAATCTGCGGAGGATGGATAAGACGTCATCCATGGCGACCGCTTCGGCGCGCCTGGCGCTTGATGACGCGGGCATTGCTGTAACCCCCGAAAATCGTGACCGCATCGGCCTGCTTCTGGGTACGGCGTTCGGAGCGACGGATGTTACGGTTCAGTTTGCCGGCACGCTGCTTTCGGAAGGATCGTCATCAGTCAATCCGATTCTGGTGCCCAATACGGTGATGAACGCGCCGGCGGGCCATGCTTCGATTGAACTTGGATTTCGTGGTGTCAATACCACAGTGACGCATTTTGCCGTTTCCGCCGAGACCGCCATCGCCTATGCCGTTTCGGAATTAAGGCGCGGGGTGGCGGATGTGCTTCTGTCCGGCGGGGTGGATATCCTATCAAAATTTTGTTATGAGTGCCTGACAAAGTTTCATGGCTTATCGCCGGATAACGGCGGGCAAGAAGGCGCTCATCCCTTTGACGTGGAGCGTAACGGTTACGTGGCCGGGGAAGGCTGCGGTATTCTGTGTCTGGAGACTCTGGCAAAGGCGCGCGAACGGGGAGCGAAAATTTACTGTGAAATAGTCGGCGCCGGGTTAGGATCGTCACCCAGCGGGCCTACTGCCTGGTCGCAGGATACGGAAGGTATCAAACGGACGATCCAGCGGGCATTACGAAACTCAGGCGTCAAACTCAAGGATGTGTCGGCGGTGATGGCAGCGGCCAACGGCGGCAGGGTGTTGGATCAGGTGGAAACCCGTGCCTATCAGGAACTATTCGCTTCACGTGAACACAAGCCGCTCATTACGTCCATCAAAGGTGCCATTGGTGAGAGTTTTTCCGGGGGCGGGATTCGGGCTTGTGCTCTGGCGTTATCTGTGAAAAAAGGATGCCTGCCTCCTACCATTGGACTGTCCAGACCGATTGTACCGATGGATTTTGTGATAGGGAAGAAAAAAATAATGAATGGTAACCAAACAGTTCTGGCCGGCATTTCGTTTGGCGGCACTTATGCATATCTTGTTTTTAGCAGTTGTAATCATTAAAGAGGACTTATGAATTTTTTATTAATTTATCCGAAATGGGAAAAGCTGGATCGTCAGACGAGCTTTACCCTGCCGCCGCATGGACCGGTCGTCATGGCTGCGGCGCTACCTGCGGATGTGGACGTGAAGTTTATCGATGAAAATGTCGATCCGATTGATTTTGACGCGGCCGTTGATTTTGTCGGTGTCTCGATGATGCTGACCGCACAGGTTAAACGCGGCTGGGAAATTGCCGACACGTTCCGTGCCAGAGGAATCAAAGTCATTTGCGGCGGCATTGCCACAATGCTCCACGCTGTAGAAAGCGAGCGGCATGCCGATGCCGTTTATATGGGCGAAGCTGAGGGTCGGATGGATCAGGTCTTTGCGGATTTCAAAGCGAACAAGCTGCAAAAAGTTTATAATTTTATGCAGGATCAGCCGCCGATAGAAAGCGTAGGCACGGCACGCCGCAGCATTTTGAACCGCGGCATGTATAATTATCGCGGCGTGCAGATGGTCGATCTGGTCCACGCTTCACGCGGCTGCCGCTTCAATTGCTATCCATGTGCCGTAAGATTCCTGGGTGGCCGGAGTTTCCGTCCTCGTCCTTACGAAAAGGTCATTGAAGAGTTGGCCGGCATCGACAACAACCGCCTGTTCATCGTTGATAATTCCCTTGCCCAGGATAAGGACTGGGAAATGGGCTTGTTTAGGGAGATGATTCCATTGAAAAAGAAATGGTGCAGTCATCCGATTGACGATGATGATCAGGTGCTGGATCTGGCGGCACAGGCGGGCGCTTGGTTTGTCTATCAGGCGATTTTTGATTCGTCGAATTATATCCGTGATCGCATCAAACGGTATCACGATTATGGCATCGGCGTGGAAGGCAGCATTTTACTGGGACTGGATTATCACACGGAAGATTACATCAAACACTGGATGGATTTCCTCTTGGAAATCGAGCTTGATATGGCGGAGTTTACCGTTCTCACGCCGTTTCCGCACACCCGAACCTTTGATGATCTGAACAATGCAGGCAGGATATTTTCGAAAGACTGGAACGATTATACCTGCGGTAAGGTGGTGTTTCAGCCCAAACTCATGAGTCCGGAAAAGCTCCAGGAGATGTATGCCTATTGTTGGGACAGATTCTACGAAGAAGAGCCGCAGAACTTCAAAATGTTTAAGATGTTCAAACGCGTGATTGATAAAGAAAGGGCAGACGGCACACTCAAGCCCCGCATACGCTCATAGATATTCATGCCGCCGAAAGGAATCAGGAACCGATGAAAAAAAATGGTGGAAAAGCTGCTGTGGTGATCGACGGTAGCTTTGTCAGTTTTGAGGATATTCTGGCCGTCGCGAAAGACGGGATACCGGTGTCCATCAGCACATCAAAAGCATTTGTGAAGCGGATGTCGCAAACGCAAACAGCGTTGATGGACGCGATGCAAAAAGGCGTTGCGGTTTACGGTGTGAACACCGGTTACGGCAAATCGTGTGGCAACCGGATCAGCATGAAAACGGCTCTGAAAAATGGCGTCAATATTTTCCGGTTTCATGGTTGCGGCACGGGGGATCCGATAGGCATTGAAGAGACGAGAGCCGCCATGCTGACGCGCATCATCTGTCTGGCGCGCGGTTATTCAGGCGTATCCATCGATCTGCTTCGACAGATGGCGGAATTTCTAAACGCAGGGATCACCCCCGTGGTGCCCGCAGAAGGCTCCGTCGGCGCCTCCGGCGATTTAACACCTATGTCCTATATCGGCGCCGCGCTAGCGGGCGAACGCGATGTGTTTTATGAAGACGACATCATGCCGTCTTTAAAAGCCATGAGAAAAGCCGGATTAAAGCCCTATTCATATCTGCCGAAGGAACCGCTTTCCGTGGTCAATGGCACAACAACCATGACCGGCATTGCCGTATCGACGGTTGGGAGGGCATTCCGCATCCTGGATGCCGCGATTGTCGCCACGGCGCTGAGTGTCCACGCGATGAAGGGCAACGCCCATCATTATCATCCGGTGATTTCCGAAGCCAAGCCGTTTCCCGGCCAGGCTTATGTCGCGAAAAAGATAACACATCTTCTGCTTGCCAGAGTATCTGCCCGTCAACTGGAAGACAACGCGCTCGAAACCCTGCAGGATCCCTACTCACTGCGCTGTGCGCCGCAAGTGCTGGGTGTGTTGTGTGATGCGCTTTCCTGGATAAAAAAATGGGTGGAAGTCGAAGCCAATTCGTCTAACGATAATCCGATATTTGATCCCGCAACGGGACAGGTGCTGATGGGCGGTAATTTTTACGGCGGCCATATCTCCTTCGCCATGGATAGTCTCAAGGCGGCGTTGGCTTCCGTGGCGGATATGTGCGACCGCCAGATTATGCTCTTGGTCAATCCCAATCTGAATCGCGGATTACCGGGCGATCTGGTTCGGCAAAGCGGCGGCCAAGCCATCCTGAATCACGGTTTCAAGGCCATGTCGATTTCTTCATCAGCGCTGGCTGCCGAGGCGCTTAAGGCGACGATGCCCGCCGCGTCTTTTTCTCGTTCAACTGAATCCCATAATCAGGATAAGGTCAGTATGGGTACCATCGCGGCCAGAGATGCCGAAAGAATTTGCACGCTTACGGAGCGGGTGGTATCCATTCATCTGCTGGCGGCGTCCCAGGCTTGTGATATTCGTCAAAACATGCATATGCGGCCGCTTCTGGCCAAAGCGCTGCAAAATATCAGGCAGGTCAGTGACCCTGTGATGGAAGACCGGCCTCTCGATGAGGATATCGAAAGAATGTGTGTTGTTATTCGATACACTGATTTTTTCAGAGGAAAGTTATGAATGCCGATAAAAAAAGTTTCGAAGTGAAGATCAGCGTGCCGTTTTTTGATCTGGATCCGATGCAAATCGTTTGGCACGGCAATTATCTCAACTATTTTGAACTGGCTCGCGCGGCATTATTTGAACATTACGGCGTCGATCTTTATTCGTATTATGAGCGCGAGAAAATCATTTTTCCCATCATTCGGACATCCACCAAACATATTTTTCCGCTCAAGCATCGCGATGAAGTTATCTGTAAAGCAATCCTGGTCGATGCCCATATCAAACTGGTCGTGGATTTTGAAATCCGCAAGGCTCAGGACGGCAGTGTGTGCGCGCGGGGACGCACAGAACAAGTGGCGGTAAGAGTTCCGGAAATGGAAACCCTGTTCAGTATTCCAAGGGATATTCGTAATCTGTTAGGATTCTAAAATGGATGACCTTTTAAAGAAATCATTTATAGCCGGCGTGGAAAGGGTGGCGGCTTGGGCGGATTTGCTTGATGCGATTAATGTGTATCCCGTTGCCGACGGCGATACGGGCCGGAATCTTTCCATCAGTCTCTCACCACTTCGTTTTGCCGGCGATGAGAAAGATAAAGTCATCCGTCATCTGCTGATGGCCGCGCGTGGTAATTCCGGCAATATCGCGTCACAGTTTTTTTCTGCTTTTTGCGCTGTGGATTCCCTGCATCATTTGCAAGTAGTTGTGCAGGAGGGGAACGCCAGGGCCTGGAAGGCGGTTAGCGACCCGCGTTCGGGAACCATGCTTTCCGTCTTTGACGCGCTCGAAGAAATCCTTAGCTTACAGGATTTTACTCCTGATCAAAAGAACGCGGATCAGATTCTGTCACGCCTTGAAAGGGCTGTCCATGAGACGAGAGAACTATTGCCGAAATTAAAGCAAGCAGGCGTCGTGGATTCAGGTGCTCTGGGTATGTATATTTTTTTCGAAGGTTTTTTCTATACATTGGCAGGTCATACCAATTCTTATCGTCCGGTCACAGACATCTTCAAAGATCACCTGGTTCTTTCATCCGCGTTTAAGGAAACGTCGGAGTCTGGTTATTGTGTTGACTTTGTCTTAAAGGCCGATGCGTTGTCAGACGACTTGGTGAAGATTGCCGGTGGACAGGAAAGTGCCATCATCATTCATGAAGGCGATCTCTACAAGATCCACTTGCACACGGACGATAAGGACAAGATCAAGGCTCAAATGAGCGCCCTGGGCTCTGTGATGACCTGGGAGGACGATAACCTTTCCGTCCAGATCAAAGAGTTTATGAATGCCCCGGTGAACACTAAACTGCACATCATGACGGACGCCGCAGGGTCGCTTACCCGCGAGGATGCGAAGAAATACGGTTTCACCCTATTGAACAGTTATCTTAATGTTGGTGAAAAGTCGCTCCCTGAGACCTATTTTCATCCCGATGAAATCTACAGCGCCATGAGTGCGGGTGTGAAGGTGTCCACGTCTCAATCCTCTGTTTTTGAAAGACATCAGTTTTATTCGAGCGTCCTTGCCCGATTTGAAAAAGTTTTGTATTTATGTGTCGGTTCCGTTTATACGGGTAATTACAGCGTAGCTCTGGAATGGAAAAAAGAGCATGATCCGGAAAACAGGCTTTTGGTGGTAGATACAGGGGCGGCGTCGGGCAGATTAGGCACGATTGTCCTGGCGACCCAGCGGTATCTTATGCAAACGAATGATATGGAAAAAACCTATGCCTTTGCGGAGAGGGCGGTAGAAACCTGTGAAGAGTATGTTTTTCTCGAAAAGCTGCAATACCTCGCGGCGGGCGGCAGGCTTTCCAAGACCAGCGCTTTTTTCGGCGATATGTTGCAAATGAAGCCGGTTATTTCACCACAGCCGGAAGGTGCAAAAAAAGTAGGGGTGGTCAGGAATCGCAAAGATCAGATCAAAATGGCGCTGGAAAAAATGTCTGCGACACTCAACAAGAATCCCCATGCGCTGATCATGCTGGAATATTCAGATAATGTCGCACAGGTGTCTGAATTTCAAAAACAAGTGAAAGAACTTTATCCGCAAGCGGATATTATTCTCCAGCCGCTTTCTTTGACGTCCGGAGCGCATATGGGGCCGGGGACGTGGGGAGTGGCCTTTTTGTCCATATAGGAAAGTGACAAGTGACGAAAGACGAACAACGAGTGGCGAAAAGCCATAGCCGCTTTGCTTTTATAATCCCAGTTTATAATCATGCCGAGACGGTGGCTCAAGTAGTAAGTGAAACGCTGGCGCTTGGTTATCCTGTCTTTGTTGTGGACGACGGATCGACCGACGAAACGCCGCAGCGTCTCGCGGAAATCAAAGGGATCAACCTCTTGCATCATTCAGAAAATGAAGGGAAAGGCGCGGCGATTTTGACCGGTTTTATGGCCGCATCCCATAGTGCCGATTATGTGATTACAATTGATGCTGACGGGCAGCATGATCCCAAGGATGCCTTGAAGTTGATCAATGCGATTCCAGCAAAAAAGCGTCCTATCATTATCGGAGCGCGCGAAGGCATGACCGCTAGCCTGGGCGCTCATATCCCGTGGACCAGCCGTTTTGGCCGTAAGTTTTCCAATTTCTGGGTCTTGATGTCCGGCGGACCGAAACTTTCGGATACCCAAAGTGGCATGAGAATTTATCCGCTGCCGGAAGCCATGAGCCTCAATACACGGGCGCGACGTTTTCAATTCGAGGTGGAAATCCTGGTGCAGGCCAAAAGAAAAGGCATCCCGATTCTCGAAACGCCGATCAACGTTTTTTATAATCTCGACGGATCAAGAATTTCTCATTTCCGTCCGTTTGTTGATTTTTTAAGGAATACCAAAACGTTTACTCGTCTGATTTTTACCCGGATGTTCTGTCGTCATTGATCTGAAATGATTTAATATTCTCTGTCGGGTTTTTCCCTTGCCTGTGCCTGGGAAATGTGATTAAAAAAAACAGCAAGAGAATAAAAAATAATCCTGATATTTTAAAGGTTTGCATGCCGTCGCGAAAATACCCCATCAGATGGTCGATAGTTATTGTTGCTGCTTTGATTGTGGGGCTGCTCTTTTTTTGGGAAACCAACTCCTTAAAAATTGAAACCGATATTCTGGAATCCATGCCGCACAATGATCCGGTGTTGGACTCAGCCCGTCACGTGATCGGTCATCTACCCATTCAGGACAAAATTTTTGTTGATCTGGAACAGGCATCAAATGATCGCGACAAACTGGTCAAAGCGGCGTTACTGATCACGGACAAATTGAGTAAAAGCAATTTGTTCACCAAAGTTGGCATAAGCGAAGAGGCCAATAATTTCCCGGCACTGATCAGGCATGTCAGCAATCATCTGCCGTCGCTTTTGAGCGCGTCTGATCTGGAGCAGAGAATTCAGCCGCTTCTCGCGCCGGCCAAAATCCGTGAAGTGATGGTGCAAAACCGGCATAGCCTGGAGCAACTCGAAGGCATTGGCCGGGCGGAAATGATCGCTAAGGATCCACTGGGCTTTTCCGGCGTTATTTTGGGGAAAATGTCTGCTTTGCTCCCGGCAAATTCTGCTCAGTTTTATTCGGGGCAGCTACTTTCTGCTGATGGTAAGCACGTGTTGATCATTGCTCGTATTGCCGGTTCGGGAACAGACACATCAAGGGCTGCCCAAATCGAAAAACTTCTCGAAGATTGCCGGCAAACACTTGCGGCCCAGGCGGATTTCAAAGATTCATATATCCTGACATCGGTGGGCGCGTATCGTGCGGCGCTGGATAACGAAACCGTCGCCAAACGCGATACCAGGCTGGCGATTCTTCTGACGACGCTGGGGATCGCTCTGCTGCTTATTTTCGCATTTCCCCGCCCGCTCATCGGCCTGCTGGCGCTTCTGCCTTCATCCGTGGGGGCTATTGCCGCTTTATTTGTCTGCTCTTTGATATTTGATTCCATGTCCATGCTCGCTGTGGGTTTCGGTGGCGCGATCATGGCTTTTACCATTGATCTGGGTATCACCTATCTGCTGTTTCTGGATCAACCTCACACGACCCATGGGAAGCAAGTAGCCCGGGAAGTTTGGTCAGCAGAGCTCCTGGCGGTGCTGACCACGGTCGGTGCATTCCTGTTGCTTTTGATCAGCGACTTTAAAATTCTGGCTGAAATCGGTGTTTTTGCCGCGCTGGGTGTGACCTTTGCGCTCATTTTTGTCCATTTTGTTTTTCCGAAAATATTTCCGGCCATGCCGCCTTCCAAACGTCGGACCAACCGTTTGCTTCTCCATGCCATTATAAAAATTGCCGCCCCTGCGAAATGGAAGCTGGCTACCGCGATTATCTTTGGTTTGATCATGCTGTTTTTTGCCAAGCCGATTTTTAACGTCGATCTGCAGACTATGAATGCCATAAGCAAAGACACGATCAAGTCCGAACAAAAATTGCAGGAGACCTGGGGAAATCTTTCCGGCAAATGTTACGTTTTGCTGGAAGCGTCCAGTCTTGGAGAATTGCAGCAGAAAAATGAGAAGTTAATGATGTTGTTGGCCGCTGATGTGCAGAAAGAAAAACTTGCTCCTGTGTTTCTACCTTCCGTTTTGTTCCCGTCTGAACAAATGGCCGCGAACAATTATACAGCCTGGCGCAGTTTCTGGAATAAAGACCGCATAGCAGCATTGAAGCGTGATCTGGATTCGACGGCGCGGGATAATGGTTTTGCAGAAAGCGCTTTTGAACCCTTCTGGCAAATCATTCACTATGACCATGTGGGCAATTTCGAAATACCCGAGAAGTATTTTGAAATGCTGGGCATTACCAAGACGTCTGAAGGATATTCGCAACTGAGCTTGCTTTCAGCCGGAGATCATTACAACGCCGACGATTTCTTTGACAGACTTTCTCTAAGCGGCCTGGCTAAACTCTTTGACGCCGATCTGTTTAATCAAAGATTGGGTGAATTCCTGAAAAGTCTGTTTATCGAAATCGCACTGATCATCAGCATAGGCATTGTGTTGGTCGTATTCTGGTTCTTTCTGGACTGGCGACTTTCGCTTTCCGTTCTCGTACCGATTGTTTTTGCGCTTTGCGCTACGCTGGGCACATTGAAAATCATCGGTCATCCGCTGGACATTCCGGGCATCATGCTCTGGATTGTGATTATGGGGATGGGGATTGATTACGCCATTTATTATGTCTGCACCTATCAGCGCTATCCCGATGAAAATTCACCAGCCATGAATACGATTAAGCTATCCATCTTTTTATCTGCCGCCACGACGTTTATCGGTTTCGGCGTGCTGGCCTTGGCGAAGCATTCGCTCTTGCGCAGCATCGGGATTGTTTCTTTTTTAGGCATCGGCTATTCTTTGATCGGAGCCTATTTTATTTTACCGACTTTGATGCAGAGGATTTTTGCTCCGTTTAATTTTCCTGCGGGCGGTCTTCAGTCCGGCTCTCGTGAGCACCTGCGCCGCACTATTTTGCGCTACCGTCATCTGCCCGGCTATCCAAGGATTTTTGCCCGGTTTAAACTGATGATGGATACGATGTTTGAAGAATTGGACCAGTATGTCCAAAATCCTCACCGAATCATTGATATCGGCTGTGGTTTTGGTGTTCCGGTCACCTGGTTGCTGGAGATTTATCCGCAGGCCAAAGTGTTTGGTCTGGAACCGGACGAAGAAAGAGTCTTGATTGCCAATCGAGTGATTGGCACGCGAGGCCGTGCCGAGATCGGCCGGGCCCCGGACTTGCCGGAAGTGAATGGCCCTGTTGATCATGTGATGATGCTGGACATGCTGCATCTGATTACCGATGAAGAATTACAGCTTGTTTTGCAACGGATTTACGATAAACTGGAAACCGGCGGCACGTTGCTGATCCGTACAACCATTCGTTCGGCAAGAAAGTTTCCGTGGAAGAGATGGATTGAAGCGACGCGCCTGAAGATAATCGGCATGAGGCAGCGTTTTCGCTGCGAAGACGAAATAACAGGATTCATATCCGCCGCCGGATTTGCTGTTACTGTTCATGTTTCTCCCACCGCCGGTGTGGAAGAAAAGTGGTTTGTGGGTAAGAAAAAATAGGGCCATAAATAAAGACAAAAGGATAAAAACGGAACACAGATTAATATTCACATCTGATTACCGTCAACTGACAACTGCATTTGAAGGAGGTGCGAAGATGTACGAGCAGAAACCCTGGTTGAAATTTTATCAACATGTGCCGCATACGATTGATTATCCTCGTGTTACGATGTATGAGGCGCTCGAGCAAACGGCACGGGAAAAACCAGACGACATCGCCTATGATTTTCTCGGTTACACATCAACCTATCGCCAGTTTATGGCCGAGATTGATCAGTGTGCCGATGCCCTGACAGCGCTGGGTCTTGAAAAAGGTGAAAAAATTACCATCTCCATGCCCACATCTCCACAGGGGATCATCTGCTTTTACGCCGCCAACAAATTGGGCGCCGTTTCCAGTATGATTCATCCCCTGTCCACGGCCAAAGAAATTGAATTTTACTTGAATGTGGCTAAAAGCCGCTTTGTTTTAACGCTTGATGCTTTCTACGGCAAATTCAAAGAAGTTCAAAACACAACACCGCTCACAACCCTTATCCTGGCAAGAATTCCGGATTATTTAAACCTTTTCAAAAGAATCGGTTTCAATTTAACCAAAAGCCGCCTGATTCCCAAAGTGCCCGAAGACCCGATGGTCAGATGGTGGGCTGCGCTCATGAAAGGCAAGTATGCCAAAACGCCGAAGGTGCAAATGAATACCGATGACCTGGCGGTTATTCTTTACAGTGGTGGAACAACGGGTGTTCCCAAGGGAATCATGCTTTCCAATATGAATTTTATCAGCGAAGGCAAACAGGTGTCGGAATGGGGAAACCTTTCCGGCGCTTCTTCCGTTTTGGCCATTCTACCGATCTTTCATGGCTTCGGTCTGGGTGTTTGCGTCAATGCCTGCTTCATGGGGGGTGGTAAAAGCATCCTGGTGCCGATCTTTACGCCGGAGACAGTGGCCGATATTATCCGTTCAAAAAAACCATCATTTGTCATTGGTGTGCCCACGCTGTTTGACGCTTTGAGTCGTAATCCCAAGATGCAGAAAGCCGATCTCAGCTGCCTGCTGGCGACTTTTTCCGGTGCCGACTCCCTGCCCCGGCCAGTAAAAGAACGGTTTGAAGCAATGGTTAAAAAGCAGGGCGGCAATGTCCAGCTTCTGGAAGGCTACGGACTTACCGAAGCGGTCACAGCCATTATGGCAACACCGATTGGCTGCTATCGGGAAGGCAGTATCGGTGTCCCTTTCCCGGATATGCTGGCCAAGATTGTCCGGCTGGAGACTTACGATGAAGCGCCAATTGGAGAAGAAGGCGAAATCTGTGTTTCCGGTCCCGCCGTGATGATGGGCTATCTCGACCAGCCAGAGGAAACAGCAAACACCCTGAAGAAACATCCTGACGGCCGGATCTGGCTGCATACCGGTGACATCGGTTCCATGGATGAAGACGGATTCTTCTATTTCAAGCTTCGGCAAAAAAGAATGATCAAATCATCCGGCATGAATGTTTATCCAGCTCAGGTGGAAGATATTCTCTACAAGCATCCGCAAGTGCGGGATGCCTGCGTGGTCGGCGTGCCTGATGAGGCGCAGGTGCAGGCGGTGAAAGCATTTGTCGTTTTGAAGAATCTGGCGGATGCCAGACCGGAGCTGGAAAAGGAATTGATTAACTATTGCCGTGATCATTTGATTAAATGGAGTTGCCCCCGATCCATAGAGTTCCGCTCTGAGTTACCCAAGACACTGGTCGGTAAAATAGCCTACACCGTGCTGGAAAAAGAAGAGCTGGGCAAACTGAAAGCTGAAGGGAAGTATGCGGGGGATTGAACGAAAGTTTAAGGATCAAGGCTCAAGGAAAATGCACAGAGACCTGGCGATTTGTTATCCCGCCTCTTGTAGAAATGTAAGAAATGAAAGTGAAGTCTGGTGGATACCCGGAGAGAGTGATTTGGTCAGAAATTTTAATCTGTCCGGGTAATATTCTTCGAATCTTACCTCGACTAGCGAGAAGCTGTCAGTCACGAGATGCCCTGTAGATTGATGAAGGGGAGGTTGATTGAAAAACATATCTTATAAAATTGCTCTTTATCTTTCACACAGGCTGGGTGTATGGTTTTTCCAGACGTTTTCTTGGTGCATCGCCACCGGTTATTTCTTTCTTTTTCCGGTGCGTGTGGCCGACAGCCTGAAATTTTACCGTGCGCTTTTTCCCGGGCGCAATTTTTTTTATCATCTCTATTGCGTATGGAAACAGTTTCATAACTTTACGGATGTCTATGTCCACCGTTTCATTCCCTGGGTAGCTGATCAGGCTGAATTCATGCGTGAAGGATGGGAACATCTGCACGAAGCGGTGGTCAAAAAGACCGGCGCTATTGTTGTAATGTCGCATATCGGCAACTGGGAACTCGCGGCGCAACGTCTCAATCAGAAAGGTCTGCCGATTATGCTCTACCTAGGCGCCAAACATAAAGAACAAGTCGAGCGCATTCAAAAAGATAGTCTGGCCGAAAAAGGCATCCGAATCGTAGCGACAGATGAAAAGGAAAAGTCACCGTTTGCTCTGCTGGAAGGGATCAATTTTTTACGTGAAGGCGGCATTGTGTCCATGGCTGGCGACCGGCTTTGGGGTGAGCAGAGTTATGTCACTGTGAATTTTCTGGGACATGAAGCGTGTCTGCCGGATACGCCGCATTTGTTCGCCCTGATGACCGGCTCGCCGCTTATAACTTTTTTCGTGTTTCAGGATGCTGCAGGAATTTACCATATTAAAGTTTCGGAAGGGCGGAATGTTATTGCTGCCACGCGCACGGATCGAAAAAAGGCGGTGCTTGAGTCGGCGCAGGCGTACGCCGACGATCTGGCTCGTTTTGCTTCAGAGCATCCCTTCGAATGGCATCATTTTGAGCCGTTTCTTGGTAATAAAATTAATGTAAAATCATAAAGATAGATCAAAGAGAATTTGCTTTGCGCTGCCTTTGTTTTAGGATAAGAATAAATTGGTATTTTTATATAACCATGGAGTGAGATCATGAAAGTCAAAGAAGTGCCACAGGATATTCCGTATAGTGAAAGCGTGAAGCGGGCCTGTTATGCGCTTAATGATCAAGGAAAGTATGTCATCGTAGCCAGCACCGGCTGGAATACAGAGGATGTTGTCAACGGTCTGGCCGTGGCTGAGTTAGCTGCACAGCTTGAAGAAACGAGAAAAGCAGTGCTTGCAGGTTTGAAAAGTCCTCTCTGCTATCACATGGAACGGCGTCAGATGAACCCGAAAATACTGGCGGGCACAGCGGGTATTGCCACATTCCGGACTAAAAGACATTTTCATCCAGAAATTTTTTCTAAACTTAAACCATCGATTTTAGAGCGTTACGCGAAAGCGCTGGCGGTCACTCCGGAAGAATTAAAAACTGTGCCGAAATCATCAGAGGAGGATAAGTAGTCATCAATGAGTTCGGAAATAAACGCCGCCGGCAAACCATTTATCCATCACCATTCAGCGCATTGCGAAACCGGCGCTACAACGGCATTGTTTCGTGACAAAGGATTGGAAGTCTCTGAGCCGATGATTTTCGGCATCGGCAGCGGTATTTTTTTCGGCCATCTGCCGTTTGTAAAGTTGGTGGGTTTGCCGGTTACTACCTATCGGTATCTGGCAGGGACGATCTTCCGTAAGTCGGCCAGAAGACTGGGTGGCAAATTTGTTACTCAGCGTTTCCACAACGCGCAAAAAGGCATGGAGGAGTTAAGGCGTGTGCTGAAAACGGGGCAAATTGTGGGACTCACAACAAACATCTACTGGCTTTCTTATATCCCAAACCGTTATCGTTTTCAGTTCAATGGCCACAACATCATTATTCTGCATGAAATTGAAAATGGTTTTCGTGTGAGTGATCCAGTCCTGGAAAATCCAGTGGACTGCTTGACGGGAGATCTGGAACGGGCGCGTTTTGCAAAAGGTCCTCTGCAACCGCGTGGTTTCATGTATTATCCCAAATACATTAATCTCCAGCCTGATTTTCGCACAGCCTGCCTTGAAGGAATAAAAGATGCTTGCAAGGCCATGCTCGAAATTCCCCTACTGTTTTTCGGCGTGCGCGGTATCCGTTACTTGGCGAAAAGAACCATTAAGAGTGGCGAGAAAATGGGGTTTATCGAGGCCTGCCGGCAACTGGCTAATATCGTACGGATGCAGGAAGAAGTCGGAACGGGTGGTGCCGGATTCCGTTACATGTATGCAGCTTTTCTTGAGGAAGCCGCCGAACTGTTCGGATCTTCCGAGTTGGCTGACCTGTCAAAGGAAATGACGGCCATTGGTGACATTTGGCGGGAATTTGCCGTGGTGTCCGCGCGTATCATCAAACAGCGCGACCAATCCGAAAATACATTCGCCAAAGCGGGTGGCCTGATGATGATCTGCGCGGGGCGCGAAGAGCAACTTTTTAAGGATCTGAATGATGTGGTAAGGAAACTCAAAGCATGAACGCGCTGGATATTTCTTCGATTACATTCAACTATGATGGAATGTCTGTATATGCTTTGCAGAACTTCTCGCTGTCTGTTGAGGACGGGCGGATGCAGGCGCTTCTGGGGCCCAACGGAGCGGGAAAATCGACCTTGATGCGGATTATCACCGGCCAGTTGAGGGGTTATGCGGGTGAGGTGCTTGTCTATGGCGGCAAAATGCCGGATCGCAAGGCACTCTTATCTATTGGATACGCGCCACAGCCCATATCGCTTTACACGACACTGTCCGCCCTCGAGAACTTACGTTTCTTCGGTGCAATGGCCGGACTTCCGGATGAGCAAATTGTATCGCGTTCTGAAGTTGTGCTTGAACAGACCGGCCTCATGGCTCAGGCCAAAGAGCCGGTCATGTCGTTTTCCGGAGGGATGCAAAGGCGTCTGAATCTGGCAGTGGCTCTCTTGCATTCACCAAAGCTCTTGTTACTCGACGAACCCACGGTTGGCGTTGATCCGCAAAGCCGAAATCACATCTATGAAACACTGACAGAATTAAATGCCGCGGGCATGACGATTTTGTTGTCCACGCATATCATGGATGAAGCGCAACGCCTATGCTCGAGCGTGACGCTAGCGGATAAAGGTGCAGTGATTTTTAGCGGATCGATGTCCGAGATCGATAATCTGGAAAAATTCTTTCTGGAGAAGACAGGGCGGGGGTTGCGTGATGCGTAAGGCAAAAACGGATTCTTTCTCTGTATCATTCCGGCGCATCTCCTACGGATTACAAGTCCCGGAATCCAGATCGTATGGTATTGAGGTCTTAATGTGATTTTCCGTCAATTAAAAGAATTGATTAGAAAAGAACTGCTGATCCTGCTTCGCGACCGGCAGACGATCTTGCTTCTTTTTCTTATGCCGGTGGCGCTGATTTTTTTTATGTCGTTAGCCTTGGAAGGTGTCTGGATGGACAAACTGACCGAACGGAAAATGCAGATGGTTGTTGCAAATGAAAGCCATTCCCCCAAAGCAAACCTGCTTGAAGAAAAAATAAAGTTCCACAAGCTGATAGCATATGTTGGTCGGCCACGGGGCATGGACAGTAATCAGATCATCGCGGACGGCAAAGCGCAGGCGGTTGTCACGATTCCTAAAGGTTTTGAAGAAGGGAATAAACCGGTAGAAATTTATTTCGACCCTCAAATGGATGCCGGCTACAGAATAGCCGCCCGTTCACTGATCACCAGCATCACCGCAGAGGTGGTTATGGGCATCGATAACCTGGAGACTGTAGTTGCCGGTTTAGTCGTTGAGAAAACGAAACGCAATAAAGAATTGCCAAGCCCTCTTCAGCAAACGGTTCCGGCTTACGCAATATTCGCGATGTTTTTTATTGCCATTCCCATGTCCATTGGTTTTTTAAGGGAAAAAAAAGACGGAACGCTCCAACGCCTTTTTACTTATCCGGTGAACACGAATTTAGTGACACTGGGGAAAATCATTCCTTATTATCTGATCAATATTTCCCAGTTTACTTTGATGATGTTGGTAGGTGTTTATGTCATATCTCATTTTATCAGCTTGTCTTTTCATGTGGGCGAGCATCCCTGGCATATGCTGCCGGTTACAATAGTGGTTGCCGCCGCCGCAACCGGTTTTGGGGTTCTGGTTGCCGTGCTAGGGCGAACGCCCGAGCAGTCTTCAACCATGGCTGCAACGGGAGCGATACTGATGGGCGTACTCGGCGGTATTATGGTGCCGCATGCGGTTATGCCGCCCTTGATGAAAAAACTGGCGATGATTTCACCGATGTATTGGGGACATCAGGCGTACCTAGATATTGTTCTGCGAGACGCTTCATTTGGCGCCATCCTACCTAAATTAATAGTGATGACACTATTTGCGGGAATCTGTTTTTGTGTTGCAGGAAGGAAAGTTCAATGGATTTAGAACAGGCTTACAAGGAACTAAACGTGACGTCGCGAGACGATCTGATTTTCAAGCTCAAGGAACTGGTGATTCGGGCATGCGACGTCAAAGACGTAAAGGCCGAAGATGTTCCCACTAATGTACCTTTTATCGGAGGGGCGGGGCCGCTCAAACTGGATTCGCTGGATGCGATGGAAATCGCGATGGAACTGCGATTCAAGTTTGGAGTCGAGTTGAAAAATGCGTCAACCGCGGCGAAGGCGATGCAGTCCTTCGATACACTGGCTGACTTTGTCATTGAAGCGCCAAAGGTTAAAAAGTGATCAAAGACGATATCTACATCCGTGGTTGGGGTGCCGTCACTACGCTGGGGTGGAGCGCATCCGAGTCCGCGCATCATCTGATTGCGGGCAAAGTCCATCCGGCGGGCGTTTGTTCGTCATCCCATCTGACCAATCGCGACTTCAAGGCGTTTGAAGTCGCTTACAGCGGCAATGCTCTGGAGAAATCGATGGCGATGCTCGATGCGTCCATTACCGAGGCTTTTGAGCGGGGGGGATTAAACGCCTCCGAGATTGCGGAAAGTGCATTGCTCGTCGGTACCACCGGCGGCCTTTTTATTCGTAATGAATTTGAATTTACCGAATCCGTAAGACGGTATCCCGACAGGGAATCGCCGGCGATTGCCTGCCGCAACCGCGGTCCCGGCGAAGTGGCCGACGCGATTGTGCAAAAATACGGTATCCACGGCCTGCCGCTGACGTTCAGCATGGCTTGCGTATCGAGTTCGCACGCACTGGTAGTTGCGGCGCAGCTGCTGGCTCAAAAGAAAATCAAGCGGGCGATTGTCGTTGGTTTTGAACCGCTTTTAAATTTGACCTTGCAGGGCTTTGCCAGTTTGCTTCTTTACGACTCGGAACAATGCCGGCCGTTTTGCAATACACGTTCCGGTATGCAGATCGGCGAAGCCGCGTCCTGTGTGATTTTGGAAGAAGGCCCTTGCATGATGAAGAATAAAAACAATTTCATGTTTACAGGTGGCTATTTGTTTAACGACAACGCCAGCCTGACTTCAGCCGGCACCGACGGTGAGCTAGTCAAAAATGTGGTATTGCAGACGCTGGGCAAAGCAGGGATAGCGCCTGAGAGGATTATGGCCGTCAAAGCGCACGGTACCGGAACACGAGACAACGATCTTTCCGAAGGTAGGGGGCTGGCGAAAGTATTCGGGGAAAACCTCCCACCGTTTATTTCCATGAAAGGAGTTATCGGCCACTGTCTCGGTGCGGCAGGCACTGTCGAGACGGCGCTGTGGCTTTCCTGTCTGGAAGAGGGGGCGATACCGCGCAGTTTCGGCTTCACTGAAGTTGATCCGGAAATCGGTTTCGCGCCGTCACAGGTCAATCTGCCTGCAAGAGACGGAGCATACTTGTTTACGTTTTTCGGTTTCGGCGGAACGTGTACAAGTTATATCATCAACAAAATGTATGGAACGGTCTAGTACGGTTGAGATACAAAATATGATTTCAACATCAAACGATCAATGCAAGCTGAAGAACCCCATGCCCGTGATTGCGGCCAGTTACCTGGGCCCATCACTTGTTCCCAATCGGGATGCTGTCTGGGATGAAGCAAAGCTGCCACTCAATCCCGATAATCTTGTGCAAAAAATCATGGGACAGCCCATGCGTCGCGCTGGCCGATTCATCAAACTGGTCTGCTGTGGTGCCCTGACCTGTTTTCAAAGTGTGCCCGAAGCAACGTTGCAGACGCAAAAGGTCGGTATCTTTTTGGCAACCGGTCTGGGCAATGTTGATGAAATTCTCCCTTTTATTACGCAGGTGTTCAAGCATGACGGAGGCTTTCCCAGTCCCAATCAGTTTGCCAATTCCGTCAGCAATGCCGCCGCTTTTTTTCTGGCGCGGATTTGTGGTGTCAAGGGTGTTGTACTCACTCTCTCGCAGGAGGAACTTTCTTTTGAATCCGCATTATGGCTGGCGCAAAGCTATCTGGCGGCGGGTGAGATTGATCTCGCGTTGGTTGGAGGCTGCGATGTGTTCACGCCGACAATTGAAGATTACCGCGAACGCATCGGTCTGAAACCCGGCCATTATCGCATGGCTCCGATGGGAGAATGCAGCTCTTGGCTTTTAATCGGTGGCCATGGAGAAAAGAAAATCGGCGATATATTGTCCGTCGATCTGGAGAGCAGTTTGAAGGAAATTCAGAAGAATTCATCTGACTATCTGTTGACGGAATGTGAAAGACTGGCAGCCGGATTATTATCGCAGGGCGTAGATCAAAAAATCAGTCGCCTACTTCTGCCCGGTTTCCGTCTTTCCGGTATTGACGAAACATTATGGAAAAGCCGTGGCTGGGACATCGACGACTATCTGCCGCACTGTGGCATTTCTTCGACTGCGTCGGCCTATGGCCTGGCAAGAGCATTATCGTTGAGAAAAGCCACTTTGATTGTACATTGCAATCATCACGCAACGGGTAGGCAGGCTCTGGTTGCAACGGTTACAAAGTAATCTTATGAAATACGCCCGGCAAAAAAAACGCATCGCGTTGGTTCATCCACGCGGCTTCAACTGGTTTCCCGGCCAGCGGGATATCACAGACATTGCCAATCGCATGGTGCCCCAGGGGATGCTTTCTATTGCCGCCTATCTGATCCGCGAAGGACACGATATATTCGTTTATGACTGCCTCGGCCCCGGCGTGCCTGTGGATATCAACCGTCAGGTTTCGGCGATTCTGGCGTTTCAACCGCAGATAGTCGGATTTTCCACCACTACGTCGTCATTTCCTGATGCTGCGGATATCGCGCAAAAAATCAAAGAACACAATCCCGATATCCTCACCGTCTGCGGCGGGGTACATGTTTCCGCGTTGAGGGAAAAACTTCTTTCGTTGTATCCTGCTTTTAATTATTTTGTGGCGGGTGAAGGCGAAATCACAATGAGTGAGCTTGCCGGAGGCGTTGATCCAGTCTATATCTCAGGGCTGATCCGCATGCAAAATGGTGTTGCCGTTGCCAATGAACCCAGAAAACATATCGACAACCTCGACGATCTACCGTTTCCAGCCTATGAAAAACTCACCGGTTTTCCCCATGATTATCATCTGCCGCTCTTCAGCTACAGCCAGACACCCGGTGCGACGATGATCACATCGCGTGGTTGCATGTTTCAATGTTCCTACTGCGACCGTTCCGTTTTCCAAAAGGGCTTTCGTTACAACTCCGCGGCCTACATTTACGAGCACATGAAATACTTGCGCGATCAATTCGGCGTGCGCCATGTCAATATTTACGATGATCTCTTTACCGCCAACAAAGAGCGGATTATGGAACTTTGCGAAAAACTTACGCGTCAGCCTCTCAAAATGAACTTCAACTGCGCCGTGCGCGTAGGCTACACAGATGATGATTTATTAAAAATGCTCAAAGACGCCGGCTGTCTGATGGTGTCACTGGGTATTGAATCAGCTGATCCAGGGATGCTGGCGCGGCACAAATCCGGCGTTTCGCTTGATGACGTGCGTGATACCGTACGGCGTATTCAATCGGCGAAACTCCGCGCCAAAGGTTTGTTTATGATGGGCCTGCCGGGAGAGACTGAGGAATCGATTAAGCGGACGTCTGACTTTATTATTGAACTGGGACTCGACGACATGAACATGGCCAAGTTCACGCCGTTTCCCGGCGCGCCTCTTTGGGCAACGATTCGCGACGAAGGAACTTTTGAAGAAGACTGGCGTTTGATGAATTGTCTGAATTTTGTTTTTATTCCACGCGGGATTAAATCCAAGCAAAAGCTCGATCACCTCTACAACGAACATGTCAAGCGCTTTTATTCCAATCCCGCCTGGCGTAAGAAATTCCGCAGACGCATTTGGCAACACCGCAAAAGCCTCCTGTACCTGCTGTGCCACCTGCCGTCCTTCTGGTCGGCAAAAAATCAGTTTGAACCGAAGAAATAAGATAAATGGGCGATTAACAAAAGCCCATTTAAGTTATGCCACTTATAACGAGTTCAGCTAGTGTTCTTATGAATTTTTTACTGATTTGCATTCGAAATCGGAGATATGTAATTTTGGTTCACCCGCTCCATGGTGCTACACCAGTTGTGTCTAAATTTACGGATGGATGTTGAAAATCACGGGTGATGGGAAGAGAGGAGGCATTACGTAATCTATGCTTCTAAAATGCCAAATGTTTAATAATTAAGACAAATCGATCAAGTCGGGTCTAAAGCCCATCAGGGATTCGTGCCGGGCATATTACTTGCAAAGTTTTACTGCAAAGGAGAAGTTGCGAATCACCCATAAATATAGTATATTAAAAACAATAATAATGTGTAGGTTATTAAAATGATTATTAATATTTCCGATCAAAGCCAACAAGCTTATATCTTGATTCAGGACCGATATAATGAATAAACCTAATCGTCGCAGACGAAATTCTGCAATCATCTTGATCATGGTTGTCCTCGTTGCAGGTCTGTATTTACTTGCGAGTCATACATCGTTTGATTCAATCCTATCGAAAATCAACGGGCAACATAATGAGCCTAGTGAGCAGGATTTTCAGGATGCCAGCTTCGAAGGAAATGGGAAATGGTATGGGCTTTGTAACAAAAACGCCATTCATTCTATTTCCGATTTTCGCAAAATAGTATCCAGCGATCCTATATTAAAAGTCCATTATGCTGATTTTAAATGGGAAAATGCAACAATGGGCAGACTGGATAAAGCGACATGGGCTTATGTGCATTACAGGAAAAGCGATACAATATTTCGTAAAAAAACACCGATTGTATTGGCCTCCGGTGACGAATATATTACCGACGGGAATGTAAAGGTGAGAACAACATGTTGCAATAGCTACACTACCGGTCCTGCTGTTGCAGACCTGGATGCAGATCCTGCAGCGGGCGCTTCGCCATTGCTGGAGGATGATCCTTCTGCAGGGACTCCGCCATTGAATAATAACATACCTTTGGCATCTTCAGAGCCAATCCAAGATCCGACCCCTGCAATGATGGAAGGGCCGGTGGCGCTTGATCCAAACGCATACGGCGGTGTTCCGCCTGCTATAGTGGCATTGGGCCCTGCTTTAATATCGTCTGGTGGAAGCGATCCGGGAGGTGGAACGCCATCAACTGATCCAATCGATCCAAATGATCCTCCTGACCCCGGCGGCAACCCCGTTCCTATTCCTGAACCGTCAACGATATTCCTTCTAGGAATCGGAGTTGTCTATTTTCTCATTCTGTTTTTTATATACAAGAAGGCCTCATTACGAAAAGGATGATGCCATCCCGTATTTTCCGCGTAGCATTAAAAAAGACCAACGTCCGGCTTTTTCACGACCGCCGCGATAGTTTTCAAATAGCTTCCGTGTCTGGAAGAATCAACAATATTAACAACATGCTGGGTGGTCCGGAAGCGATGAATCAGGCGTCGCAACGATTAAGACAAAATATAAGCAGGAACGTCCAAAAAACGGTGATTGCCTTATTGAGTCTTATTGTTCTGGTGGGACTCCTGCGTGTCGATGCCGCTTTTTCAGATGATGGTTTTCACATTAATCAGGGTGTCTTGAAACAAGCAGAAAATAAATGGGGCAAAGAAGCGCCAGCTCGTCTTATGGCATGGGAAAATATAGTACGCTCTGATAGAAACAATTCAGATAGGCATAAGCTGGAAAAGGTCAATACATTTATGAACAAGACGATGACTTATGCTGAGGATATCGCTATCTGGGGAGTGTGGGACTACTGGGCAACACCGTTGGAATTCGTCTCGAGAGGAGCCGGCGACTGCGAGGAATATGCCATTGCCAAATATTTTACCTTGAAGGCTATGGGCATTCCAGATGACAAGTTAAATATTGCCTATGTGAAAGCGCTACAACTCAATAGGTCTCACATGGTCCTGACGTATGTCAGCAAACCGGGTGATGAGCCATTGATTCTCGACAACCTGAATGATTCTATAAAGTCGGCCTCAGAGCGACTTGACTTAACACCAATCTTCAGTTTCAATGGTACAGCCCTCTGGATGGCCCGACAGCGCGGAGAGGGTGAGGTAACCGACAGCAGCCGTCTCAGGCCCTGGCGGGATCTATTAAAAAGAATATCGGAAAACAATTTCTGAAGGATTTTAAAATGACTTTATATCGACAACTGATCATCTTTACGCTTCTTCTTTTTTTCGTCTTGTTGACGGGAACGTGGATGGCTACTTTTGAAAACAATCGATCATTCCTGATCAACCAATTAAACTCTCACGCACAGGATACGGCAACATCTCTAGCGCTGGCAATTTCACAAAACACTGTTGAAAAGGATAACGTCAGCATGGAAGCCATGATCAGCGCCGTTTTCGATCGAGGATATTACCAAACAATAAAACTGGCCGACCTAAAAGGAAAAGTTCTCAGTGAGCGCAAACTCAGCATTATCATCGATGAAGTTCCCCGGTGGTTTATCCGATTGGTTCCTATCGAGACACCTGAGGCAACCTCCTATATTATGACCGGTTGGCGTCAGACCGGCACAATCTATGTAAAAAGTCATCCCGGATACGCCTATAAAACGCTTTGGTTTTATAGCATTCGAATAACAATCTGGTTCATTGCCTGCGGTCTTTTTATTTTTCTCATCGGTGCTTTGGGACTGCGGATGATATTGAGACCGTTAACCCGTGTTCAGCAACAGGCAGATGCCATTTGCAGAAAAGAATATACCTATCAAGAAGATCTTCCTCGAACCCGGGAGCTTCGGCAAGTAGTTATCGCAATGAACCGTATGGTCAACAAGGTCAAAGTGATGTTTGAAGAGCAGGTCGCCATCGCAGAGGAATTCCGAAAGCACGCCTACTATGATTCATTGACCGGTTTAGGCAATCGCCGTTACTTTGAAGGTCAAATACAGGCATGCCTTGAGCAACGTGATAAGACTGCAAAAGGCATTTTCCTGCTTGTCCAGCTTAATGATCTCAACTCGCTCAATCATAAAATGGGCC
Organism: uncultured Smithella sp.; assembly: GCA_964581635.1. Taxonomy (GTDB): domain Bacteria; phylum Desulfobacterota; class Syntrophia; order Syntrophales; family Smithellaceae; genus UBA8904. Next base: position 5,304 of record CAZOPH010000007.1, on the reverse strand, counting down.
TTGAAGCCGGTGATACGTTATTAAAAAAAACGGCGAGTGTGTTAAAAGAAGCCACGGAGCCCTATCCCAATCATGTGCTGGCACGACTTACCGGCGGCGACTTTTGTATCTTTCTGCCGGATGCACTGGCTGGGGATGCCGAAGCGGTTGCCGCCGATGTGACCAACAAGTTATGCCGACTTGCCGCATTGCATATACCCGGCATGGACAACATAGCACATACCGGCGCTGTTACCTTTGAACTTCCCTCAACCCCCGGACTGCTCCTATCTGAAGCCGACAGGGCATTACGTACAGCTCAACAAACCGGACCTAACAGCTGGCACGTCATCGCGATCACGGAAGAAACAGGGAAAATGCCTGCCGGTCAACAGCAATGGCAGAACACGCTCGAAAGGGCTTTACACGAACACAAGATAAATCTCGATGTTCAGCCGGTCGTGCGAACGGGGCACAGAGGTGCTATCCGTCACCTTGAGATCCTTTCAAGGATCATTCACGAGGACGGTCAAGTATTCGACGCCGGTGTGTTCCTGCCATATGCTGAACGACTAGGACTCATTGCAATGCTGGATCGGATCGTCCTGGAAGAGGTCATGCATCTAGATCGCAATCAACTCCCGGTTGACCATGTGGCGGTCAATATTTCCCCGACGTCGCTGTGTGATCCTTCCTTCATGGAGTGGATCCGCAAAGCATTAAAAAAACCTACTCAATCCGCGCCACGCGTCACATTTGAATTTTCGGAATTTGCCGCCATTCATAATCTGTCTCTGATCAAAGATTTCCAGGCGTTCGTACATGATTGTGGCCATACGATATCGCTTGATCACTTCGGGCAGGCTTTTTCAAATTTTACCTATCTGCGCTCTCTCCATCCGGAATATGTGAAGATCGATAGGGCTTATACGGGAGAAATCAAAGATATTGAAAGCGACACACGATTTTACGCTGCTTCGCTCTGTAACATTGCGCATAGTGTCGATGTTGCGGTGATAGCAGTAGGCGTAGAAACGGAGCTTCAATATGAACTTCTCAGGGATCTGAACATTGATGCTGTTCAGGGGTTTTTCATTGAACCGCCAAAGCCGATTGCATTTTATCTTAAGGGTCGTTAGGTTGGTAAACTATCGGTAAATTCGATAATAGCCTCTGAGGGGGTAATGTGACCAGAGTGGATTATAGTCCCAGTATGGTCCATAATAGTAATGATAGGGATAAGAGATCGGATAATAGTAACCGGGCTTTTCCCACAGGACACAATGCTCAGCCATGACCACAGGGTAGTCATAACGGGTTTTCCCCATCGGTAAATCTTCTTTTCCGACGACTTCGCCAACAACTGTGATTTCACGGCCCTGGGCATAAATGACCGGATCGAGAAAATCATTTTGCTTCAAAATAAAGCGTCCTTCGGAACGATCCCGGTTCACAGGCCTTTTTTCGATATCCAGGGCGGTCTTCATGATGAGAATCCGTGTTTCATTTGGCCGGTTTTCCGTCTCAATGATAACACCACCCCAGAGCACCTTTTTCCCCTTAAATTGTTCCAAATTTTTCTGGATGTCGTAAACAGCGATACTCTCATCAACTTGCTTCATGATCTCCCTGGAAAATGGTGCGCAGGAGATGCACAGGACGGATGCCAAGATGATGAGGCCCCAAAGTCTCATCTTCATGGGGGCGGTTTGAGGAAGATGTCGATTCATTGTTCACCTCAATTTTCTGTAATCTGGATATTCCCTTTATTTCATGCTGCGCTTGCCGGCATCGTAATAAAGCCGGGGCAAACTGTCATAGTAATATTCAGGTCCGATGAGGACAAGTTCCCGAGATGAGATGACAGGGTAGGAATAAGAGAGTTCCTGAATCGGCATGACGATGTTACCTGTAACTTCTCCGGCAATGGTAATCCGTCGCCCGGAAGCGTAAATCACCGGATCCACAATTCCCTTGAGAATAATGAGGAAGCGCCCATAGGAAACGTCTGAGCTTTCAGGCCTATATTGCCTATCCAGCGGCTGCTGCAGGACTTCTATCCATGTTTCCTCATCCTTGGCTGTCGTTGTGATGATTCTTCCCCCGAGAACGACAAGCTTTTCTTTATAAAGGTTTGGATTCTTCAAAATTTCTTGGAATGATATGGAGAGATTAGCCTCCTGAAGGAAACGGTCCGATAGGACCGGTGCACAACCCATTAGCATCATCACAATGGCTGAAGCAATAATGCTTATCCTTCTTGCAATAATGGAGGTATGCATTTTCCCTCCTTTTCTCCACATTTGATTGTAGCCATCTACATATCAAAGTTGCTACGAAACGACCAATCACATGGGCATGACTTTTCTCTGACGTGCTTATGGGCTAAAACTTGTCAGCAAGCGTCAGGCTAAATTAATCAGTTGAAATGAAGAGTCTGGAGGTGTTTCAGAAACCGCAGCTGTACGTTACTTGCCCACACTTGCCGGGGATGTGGAAGCACAGGTCGGCCGTCCATCACAGGATGCTCCTCAATGTTTACCTACCAGGTCTCGGGAAACGCCATATTTGTGTATATATCTTCAAGCTTACTCTTGTGTCCACGCTCCATCGATGCCAGCTCAAGAAAAACATTCTTCTGCGCTGCGTCGGCGCTGGCGTTTGCCAGTTGTGTGTACATCTGCATGGCTGCGAGCTCGTTCTTGATTGCAATGACAATACCTTCGACGGGTTTTAGATCTGTGGTCAGAGGTGGCGTGGGAAGTGTGTCCACGATTTTGTAATCCGATGACTCTGAAAAATGCATTTTCTCCGGAGATTTGGTAAGGAACCCTTCTAATGTATGCTTATGTTTTTGTTCTTCCTCGGCCAGTTCATTAAAAATAGATTTGATGTTTTTATCCTTAGCCTTGTCGGATACTGCGCGATAAAATGCAAACGCTTCGACTTCACGATCAATCGCAAGGGACATTATCTTCTTGTATTCATCCTGATTCATCTTTTTGTTCTCCTAGAAATTATTATGTTAAGTTATACGAGTTATTGGGAAATCTCCTTCTTTTGATGGCCTATATCCGAATGAATTCGGTATCACGACAAAAAACTACTTTTCTTATCTATAACAAAGGGGGCTCTTGATGTCAAACGACTTTGAGAGGTAACAGAATGCCCTGCGTCATTGTCCCTGTTTGTTGAGAAGTTCGGCCTGATGATGGGCGGCAAGTGCGTCGATCATGACGCCGATGCTTCCGTTGATGAAATTGTCAAGATCGTAGCGGGTGAGGTTGATCCGGTGATCCGTGATCCGGCCTTGAGGGAAATTGTATGTGCGGATACGTTCGGAGCGGTCACCTGAGCCCACCTGGCTTTTGCGCGCCTGGGCTTGCTCGGCATTTTGCTTCTGCACCATCGCATCCAGCAGTCTGGCCCGTAAAACTTTCATGGCCTTAACCTTATTTTTGAGCTGGGATTTTTCGTCCTGGCAGGTGACGACCAGGCCCGTCGGGATATGCGTGATGCGGACCGCGGAATCCGTGGTGTTGACGCTCTGTCCGCCGTGGCCGGTGGAGCGGTAAACGTCAATTCGTAGATCGTTGGGATCGATGTTCAATTCGACATCTTCTACTTCCGGCATGATAGCCACCGTGACGGCGGATGTATGAATTCTTCCTTGGGCCTCGGTAATAGGAACGCGCTGAACGCGATGGGTGCCGCTTTCGTATTTCAGACGGCTGTAGGCTCCCCTGCCTTCAATCTGGGCGATGATCTCTTTGAAGCCGCCCATGCCGCCCGCTGGAGATGAACTGACGATTTCCACTTTCCAACCCTGGGATTCCGCATAGCGTGCGTACATCCGGAAGAGATCGCCGACAAACAGGCCGGCTTCATCACCGCCGGTGCCCGCCCGGATTTCCAGAAAGACGTTTTTATCGTCATTGGGATCTTTGGGTAGAAGTAGAATCCTTATTTTTTCCTGCAGTTCGGAAAGCTCCTGCTGCAATTGTGCCGTCTCTTCTTTGGCCATTGCTTTCAACTCTTCATCGTTTTCATTCAACAGTTTCTGGTTCTCGATAATAAGTGTCTCAATTTTTTCGTACCGGCGAATGGCTTCCACCAGCTCCGTCAGGTCCGCGTGTTCCTTGGCGTATTTCTGATATACCCCCTGCTTGGAAGTCACCTGCGGATCGGACAGAAGCCCTTCGAGCTCCCGGTAACGGAGTTCAATGTCTCGAAGTTTGTTGAGAAGAATATCCATGGGCTTTCCTACGGATGAAGATTTTATTGCGGAGTAAAAAGCATAAGACGCATTTACAGCGTTTTTCTATAAAGCGAAACCGCTATAAATGCTGTGGAAGTTTGCTGGTCATAAGGACTGATGTCCCAACGTGATTTGCCCCACCGGGGCACAGTAAGTGACTTATTTTTTTGCCGCTTTCTTTTTTGCCGGCGTGGCGCTTTCCGGTTTGGCTTCGTATTTCTTCTTGAATTTCTCCACGCGTCCCGCCGTATCAATAATTTTTTGCTTGCCGGTCATAAACGGATGACAGTTGGAACAAATATCTATTTTGATGTCTTTTTTGGTTGATTTCGTTTCAATCACATTGCCGCAAACGCAAGTAATTGTCGTTTCTTTATAATCCGGATGAATACCTACTTTCATTTTTCCTTCTTCCTCCTGATCCTTTATCGCAATATTTGATAAAGTTCTCTATAATTTTAGAGCAGATGCGCTGCCTTATCCTATAAACATTAAAAATTCAAGATAATTATTGATGGGTTTCAACATGCCACCGGATGATTATGAATTCATGGAATCCAGAAATTCCTGATTGGTTTCTGTTTTCTTGATTTTGCCGATGATGAATTCCATCGCGTCCACCGGGTTCATTTCCTGCAGCAGACGCCGCAGAATCCAGACGCGGTTGAGGTTGTTTTTGGGGATCAGCAGCTCTTCTTTGCGGGTCCCCGACCGGATCAGGTCAAATGCGGGGAAGATGCGGCGGTCAGCGATACGGCGGTCCAGATGCAATTCCATGTTGCCAGTGCCCTTAAATTCCTCAAAAATAACCTCGTCCATACGGCTACCGGTGTCAATCAGAGCAGTAGAAATAATGGTTAAGCTACCACCGTTTTCAATGTTTCTTGCTGCGCCGAAGAAGCGCTTGGGTTTATGCAAAGCGTTGGAATCAACACCGCCGGAAAGCACTTTGCCGGAAGGCGGCACGACCGTATTGTAGGCGCGCGCCAGACGGGTGATGCTGTCAAGCAGGATAACAACGTCTTTTTTGTGTTCAACCAGGCGTTTAGCCTTTTCAATAACCATTT
>CAZOPH010000006.1:0-36986 GCA_964581635.1 uncultured Smithella sp. | reverse complement strand
ATGCACCAGTCGCGGATATTGTTCATCCAGTCAAAATACGTGGCTTCCCAGGAGGCGGGAACAATCCTTGTTTTTTTCTTGGTAACGGCGGCGATGGCCTTGGCGGCCAGCGGTTTAATTTTGACAAACCACTGTTTGGATACCATCGGCTCAATGTCCGTCTTGCATCGGTAGCACTGGCCGACATTATGTGCGTAAGGTTCGGTACCGACCATGAAGCCTTCTTTTTCCAGGTCGGCAATCACGTTTTTTCGCGCTTCATAGCGGTCCTGCCCTTGGTATTTGCCTCCGAATTCATTGATAACACCCTGACCGTCCATGATGGAAATGATTTCCAGATTATGGCGCTGGGCCATGGCAAAGTCGTTGGGATCGGAACCGGGAGTGATCTTCACTGCACCCGAACCGAAATCCATCGTTACATAGTCGTCGGCGATGATCGGTATTTGTTTGTTCATGAGCGGCAGAAGGACAAACTTACCGATTTTATCTTTATAGCGGGGATCATCCGGATGGACGGCCACGGCCGTATCGCCCAGCATCGTTTCCGGCCTCGTTGTGGCCACGACAATGTCTCCACCGCCTTCGGTGTAAGGATAACGGATATTCCACAGGAAGCTTTGATCCTGCTTGAATTCCACTTCCAAATCGGAAATGGCGGTGTGACATCGGGGACACCAGTTGACAATGTAGTCGCCCTGGTAAATCATATTCTCATTATAAAGTCGGACAAATACTTCCCGGACAGCCTGGGAAAGACCCTCGTCCATGGTGAACCGTTCGCGATCCCAATCGCAGGAACAGCCCAGACGTTTCAATTGATTGATAATGACGCCACCATATTTTTCTTTCCATTCCCAGACGCGAGCGATAAATTTCTCACGGCCCAGATCATGGCGCGATAATCCTTCTTTTCTCAATTGCTGTTCCACCACATTTTGCGTTGCTATGCCCGCATGATCCATACCCGGCATCCACAATGTGTTATAGCCCTGCATCCTTTTGAAACGGATGATGACATCCTGCAGGGTGTTGTTGAGCGCATGCCCCATGTGCAACATTCCGGTCACATTGGGAGGCGGGATGACAATGGAAAAAGCGGTAGCTTCACTTTTATCCTGCGCGTGAAAATACTTATTTTTCATCCAGTAATCGTATAATCTTTTTTCGGCCTCGGCCGGTTCAAACGCCTTACCTAACTCTTTTATTGCCATGAAATATTACGCTCCCCTCTATAAATACATAAAAGGGCTTACGCCCTTTTTGACTTCAATGTTTATAGCCTTTCCGTGCTCAATATTTAAGGTTTGCCTCTTTAAATATTTTCCTGATTTCTAGCTAAAATTTGCCTTATAAGTAGCTTTAGTGCGGTTTTAAGTCAAGTCAATATTGATGAGGGTTCAAATTGATTCAGAAGAGTTTCTTTCGATTAATCCGAGTTGATTATTGAAGACAATCTCTTTCTTGTATGGAATGTCTCTATGGTTTTTTGAATTTCCTCAATGTGATCCGGCCCAAACCAGTTGATGGTTTTATCTGCCGAGAACCACGTCAACTGCCTTTTAGAATATTGCCAAGTATCCCGATTAATTAAATCGAGTGCCCGTTCCCATGCACACCGGCCCCGGATAAATTCAACAACCTGCTTATATCCCAGTGACTGCATGGCTTTTAGTTTTTCACTGTAACCCCGCGCCAAAAGTCCGCGGACCTCATCAACTAGCCCCGCTTCTACCATCTTTTCGGTTCTCGCGGCAATTCTCCTTTTCAATTCGTCGCGCTCGACACGGAGGCCTATTTTGCAAACATCATAGGGGCAATCGGCAAATGCATGTTTTTGCTGCAAAGTGATAATGGACTGGCCGCTTTGCTCCAGAACCTCCAAAGCCCGGATCACCCGCACGGCATCGTTAGGATTTATACGCCGGGACGCCTGCGGATCTCTTGCCTGGAGCAGTTCGAAAAGATATTCCTTACCCTGCCGATTGCGAATCTCCCGATAATAATTCCGGATACTTTCATCGACCGGCGGTGTTGCAATGATCCCCTGTAAGAGCGTCCGGATATACAAGCCCGTTCCGCCGACCACAAAAACGGGCTTACCAACGCCGGCCAACTTTTCAATGATTGTCCTTGCCTGCTCGGCATAAATGGCGGCGTTAAATTCTTCATCTGGATCCACAACATCGATCAGATGATGCATCACCCTTTCTCTTTCTGCGCGCGTCGGTTTTGCCGTACCGATATCCAGATAACGGTAAACCTGCAATGAATCGGCGCTAACGATTTCACCGGCAACCGCCTCTGCCAGTTCAATGGCGAGAAAGGTTTTCCCTGTCGCCGTGGGCGAACAGATGACAACGAGTGGAATCCTGGGCATCCTATTTCCGTTTAAACATTCTTTCAATTTCGTACAGAGAAAACTGCACACTGATGGGGCGTCCGTGCGGACAGGTGGCATTAAAAGGTGTTTTCTCCAGATCACTGCACAAAGCGACAATTTCCTCCGAGGAAAGAACCGTATTAGCCTTGATCGCGGCACGGCAGGCCAGGGATGCCATTATTTTTTCTTTTCGCTCCACCAGCGACGGCAATGCCTGCTGATCACCGAGTTGATCGGCCAGATCGGAGATGATGTCGCACGGCGGGACATGCGGCAGCGATGCGGGCATTGCTTTCACCACAATGGTGTCGCGGCCGAATATTTCCAGCTCCAGACCGATGTCGCAAAGTATCGGGAGCGCGCTTTCAAAAAGACTGATCTGCGCGGGAGTCAGACTGACAACCTCCGGCATTAATAAGGGCTGACTGACTGCTTTCGTTGCAGATGTAACTTTTAAACGCTCCAGGATAATCCTTTCGTGCGCTGCGTGCTGATCCACCAGCATCAAACCATAGGGACCGCCGAATACCAGATAGGTATCGGCAAACTGACCAAGATATTTTCGATTCGTAAACGTAATCTTTTCCCCGCAGGAAACATCTTCAATGTGACTGGGAACATCCGGCGGATTGACTGCACGTACAAACAAATCATCATCAATCGCCTGTCGCAGATTCTGCCGCGAATAAATTTCACGAGGCCTCTCCGAAGAGAAATAGGAATCTTTAGGCCTCCAGAATCCGGAGGCAGCAGCTGTTGTTTCGCGGGGCATTAAACGATAGGAAAGAGCAGCAGGCGACACCTGGATGCCGGCAAGACCTCGTGCCACCGTTTTGGAAACCAGACCGTAAATCTCCCTGGAATTTTTGAAGCGCACTTCCAGTTTGGCTGGATGAACATTAATGTCTACCTCTTCACCCGGCAGATCAAGAAACAAAACGGCAGCGGGAAAGCGGCGCGGTTCGATCACCTGCCGGTAGGCGGCGAGCACCGCGTGCGTCATGCTATTGTCTCGGATAAAACGTGAATTGACGAACAAATAAATACTTTTGGAGTTGGACTTTGTAAAGGCCGGTGTTGAAATAAACCCTTTGATCCGGCTCTTGTCCTTTTGCTCACTTACCGCCAGGCAATGGCCGGTAAAATCATTTCCCATGACCATGGCGACACGTTCGGAAACATCTCTGGCCGTAGGCGCTGCAAAAACTTCCCGCCCATCGGCTGCCACAGTAAAACGAACTTCTGGATGAGCCAACGCCAGACGTGTGATTGCGTCAAGGCAAGCACTCTGTTCGGTGGCTTCGGTTTTCAGAAACTTCCGGCGTGCCGGCACATTGGCAAAGAGTTCTGTTACGGTAATTTGAGTGCCGGCGGGCGAACCCGCCGGAGATATTTTAGAAATAGTCCCAGCTTGCGCCACCGCTTTTGTTCCCGCCAAATCGTCAGGACGGCGAGTCAGTATCTCAACTTTCGCAACAGACGCGATACTGGCCATCGCCTCGCCGCGAAAGCCGAACGAACCGGCGTGACAGATATCTTCCAGTTTGGAGATTTTACTCGTGGCATGACGTTCGAAAACCAGCGCCACATCTTCGCGTTCAATGCCTGAACCGTTATCTGCAATCCTGATGGACTGACAACCACCTTTTGTGATCTCGATGCGGACATCCAGCGCTCCCGCATCGATTGAATTTTCGACCAGCTCCTTGACAATCGACGCCGGTCTTTCCACCACTTCTCCGGCGGCAATCTGGTTGGCTACCTCTTCGGATAGAACGACAATACGTTTAGACAAACTCGATTCCTTTAAACTCTGTTTTTACGGTCTCATAAAAAACCGCAGCCACCAAAGCGTTCGTGACTGCGGCCTATTGATTCCACACTACAATTCCATGTTAATCCAAAACGATCATCACCCGGCATGTTTTCATAAAAGATGCATTCTCCGCGGAAGCGCGAAGCTGGGCCGCGTCTGCATTACTGATAATAAGGTCGGCCTTTCCGGGGCCGCTGGTTTTCAGCGCTTTCGCTGTCAAGGAATTAGCTGTTACGCGCTGATTACTTTGTGCCGCCGTTAGATCGCGAGCGTATCCACTCAAGCCCTGTTGAACAGCGTATTCACGATCAATATTGGCAAAACCATAAACTTCTTTGCCGTCTTCATCATAAATGTGCGGCAACATCGCCGGATGCGCCCCAATCCCGCGGGCGTCAACCACTAATCCCGTATAGACCACAGACGTTGGAGGTACAGTGCCGGCAGGTGCCGGGGCTGCCGGAGCAGGCGCTGCTGGATCGGACGGCTGAACTGATTTCCGTTTTTCAATTGACAGCGGTATCATGATCAGAGATAAATTCCCATAAAGTGGCATTCTGAGTCTGACTTCCACAGTGCCGTCGGACATGTATTGCTGATCAACCATTTGCGCACCTTTAATCAGACCTTCGACCTGTGTGTTGACGACGTCGCTCTCTCCTGTAAAGTCTTTGATAACGGTCCTGGAGTCAACTTGAACACCTTTGGTAATTTCCAGCAAATTGCGATGGGCATCAACTTTTGCGGCGCGTAAAACCATAGGCCGAGCATTTATTTTACTGATGGTTCTATCCGGCGGCGCGCTGATACCAATCGCTTCAATATAGCCTGCCGACCAATTCACAGAACCCTGGCCGATCTTTTCCACCCATTCGGACATGCTGACCGCATTTTGACAAAGACCTGTTTGCACGAATAAAAATACCATTCCCACCAGAACGGACATGGAAACAAATCTCAACTTCATATCATCCTTCCCTCGTTATCATTTTAAAAACAAGCGGATCTCTGAAAACCGTTGTAAAAGTAACAAAATATTCTCCAGGTTGCAATAAGAATTCATAGATACAATATTGATTTTAACGCCAAGAGTTCTTCTTGAAAGTCCTATGCTTATGTGATAGGTGACTCCGTCAAATATACTAAGCCGTGTTTCTTTAGCTACCCTCGCCGGCAGGACTGTCCGTTTTCGCAACAAAGCAAGGGAATGATCGTAACCACCCCTGAGGGTGGCAAGACCTTTCCCATAATGGCCGCTCCGGTGTTCTGTTTCAAGTGACTTGGCCGAAACAATAAAGATCATTCGCGGTTTAGACGCTATTTTAAAAGAGTATAGGAGTAATATAAAATGGATTACAAACAGACATTAAATCTTCCCCAAACGGATTTCCCGATGAAAGCCAATTTGGCGCAAAGAGAACCGGAAATGCTCAAAAAGTGGGAAAACATGAATATTTATCAAAAAATCCGTGAGAATGCCAAAGGCAAGAAGCCTTATCTTCTTCATGACGGTCCTCCCTATGCCAACGGCAATATTCACTTAGGAACAGCTCTTAATAAAATCATTAAGGATATCGTTATTAAAGCTAAAAATATGACCGGTTTTGACGGCGTGTATGTACCGGGTTGGGATTGCCATGGCCTGCCCATTGAGCATCAAGTCGATCAAGAACTGGGGGGCAAGACATCAGGAACGACGCAGATGTCGCAGGTGGATAAACGCCGCGCCTGCCGTGTCTATGCCGAAAAATTCGTCGGAATCCAACGCGAACAATTCAAGCGCCTGGGCGTTTTTGGTGAATGGGAAAATCCTTATCTGACCATGGCTTATCCTTATGAAGCTACCACCATTGCGGAATTCGGCAAGCTCTATCTCAGTGGCAGTGTCTATAAAGGGAAGAAACCCGTTTACTGGTGCGCTTCCTGTAAAACAGCGCTGGCCGAAGCTGAAGTGGAATACGCCGATCATTCCACACCATCTATCTATGTGAAATTCGCCTTTACGTCAAATCTTGGCCAAGTTTTGCCGAAACTGGCCGGTGAGAAGATTCACATGGTCATCTGGACAACTACTCCCTGGACGATTCCCGCCAATCTAGCCATTGCAGTCAAGGATGATTTCATATATGCCGCCGTGAAGATTGACAAGGAAGTGCTGATCGTTGCCAAGGACATGCTCGATTATTGTCTGGATGCATTCGGCTATCGCGATAAAAATTACGAGATTCTCGATGAGTTTAAAGGCGAAGTATTGGAAGGCCAGAAGTGTGTTCATCCGCTGGTAAAAAGAAACAGTCTTTTAATTCTGGCTCCTTTTGTCACGCTGGAAGCTGGAACCGGTGCCGTCCACATTGCACCCGGTCACGGTCAGGAAGATTATGAAATCGGCCTGGAATATGGCCTGGACAATTACGCGCCGGTGGATGATGCCGGAAAATTTACAGAAGACGTTGAACACTTTGCAGGCCAGTTTGTTTTTGACGCAAATGACAGCGTCATCAAAAAGCTAGATGACGTGGGTGCACTGATGGGGCACGTTCCCATGCAGCACTCCTATCCTCACTGCTGGCGCTGTAAAAAACCCATCATTTTCCGCTCCACCGAACAGTGGTTTATCTCGATGGAGAAAAACGATCTTCGCAAAAAAGCGCTCACGTCCATCAACGAAGTGCAGTGGATTCCATCATGGGGACGCGACCGCATCTACGGCATGGTGGAAAACCGCCCCGACTGGTGCATCTCGCGCCAGCGTTTATGGGGCGTGCCGATTACAGTTTTCTATTGCGTCAAGTGCAAAAATGAAGTTTTGACGAAGGAAATTCTTGATCATCTGGTAGCCCTGGTGGAAAAAAGCGGCGCAGATATCTGGTTTGAAAAAGAACCAAAAGATCTGATGCCCAAACACACCACCTGCGCCCACTGTCACGGAACGGAGTTCACCAAGGAAGTGAATATTCTGGATGTCTGGTTTGACTCCGGTGTAAGCCATGCGGCCGTTCTGGAAAAAAGAGCAAACTTGAGTTCGCCGTGCGATATGTATCTGGAAGGCAACGATCAGCACCGTGGCTGGTTCCATTCTTCTCTTCTGGAATCCGTGGGAACCCGCGGACGCGCGCCTTACAAAAGTGTTCTGACGCACGGTTTTGTTGTTGACGGCGAAGGCAAAAAGATGTCCAAATCCGTCGGTAACGTCATCGGTGCGGAAGAAGCTGTGGCTAAATACGGCGCTGAAATCCTCCGGCTCTGGGTAGCAGCGGAAGATTACACCGATGATATCCGCATCTCGGAGGAAATTCTCAAGCGCCTGATGGAAGCCTATCGCCGCATCAGAAATACCAGCCGATTTATTCTGGGTAATCTCTATGACTTTCATGTGGATGCCGATAGCGTCGCCTACGAGCAAATGACGGAAATGGATCAGTGGGCGCTGCACCGCCTGCAAGAAGTGATCAAACGCGTAACCGAAGCCTATGAGCGCCATCAGTTTCACGTGGTCTTCTACACGCTGTATAACTACTGCACGGTTGATTTAAGCGCACTCTACTTGGATGTTTTAAAAGACCGCCTATACACAAATAAGGCAGCCTCACCGGCGCGCCGTTCCGGTCAGACGACGATGTTTATCATTTTAAATGCGATGACTCGCCTGCTCGCTCCGATCCTCACGTTCACCGCGGAAGAGGTCTGGACGGCCCTGCCCACCTGGAACGACAAAGAAGAAAGCGTCCATCTGACGCAGTTTCCGCAGATTGAAGAAAAGTATTGCAACGTTTCTCTGGGCGAACGCTGGAAAGTCATGATTGACGCCAAAAGTGAAATTGCCAGGGCAATCGAACAGGCGCGCAAGGAAAAAGTGATCGGCCACTCGCTAGATGCCCGAATCATCATCGCGGCGCCGGACAAAATGAAAGATCTGTTTGCCGCTCATCTGGAAGACCTGCGCGCGCTATTGATTGTTTCGCAATTACAGCTGGTCGATGAATCCATCATCGTCAACCCTTACAAAAGCGAGGAAATCAAGGGGCTGGCGGTCGGCGTGGAAAAGGCCCGCGGTGCCAAATGCGAACGCTGCTGGATTTATGAAGAATCGGTCGGAGCCGACGCCAACCATCCAACGGTCTGCGGCCGCTGCCTGCCGAATCTGTAAATGAGTTAAGGAACCATTGCGGCTCCCCACGCCATAAAAGGCGCGCGTGCGGGTGGCAGGACCGTTCTCTGCAAAACGTAAGGAGTTATTCTTGAAAAAAAATCTTTTAATATTTTTTCTGGGCGCAGCCGTCATTGTCGCGCTGGATCAAATCACCAAATCGGCGATTATCACCCGTTTTGTTCTTCATGAAGCCTATCCTGTCATTCCCGGATTCTTAAACCTCGTCTATGTGATGAATCCCGGAGCAGCATTTGGCTTTCTGGCCAACGCTTCCGAAACATTCCGCTATGTTTTCTTTACCGGTGTCACGGTTTTGGCAACAGGACTCATCGTTTATTATCTCGTTAAAAGCCATCCCCGGAATTTGCTGTTGGCAGGTTCTCTGACTTTGATTTTCGGTGGGGCAGTCGGAAATTTGATCGACCGGATACGTTTCGGCTCCGTCGTGGACTTTCTGGATGTGTACATCGGCACCTCGCACTGGCCCGCCTTCAACGTGGCGGACTCCTCCATCACCATCGGCGCCATCCTGATGATCTGGGAAATGCTCCGCAACCGGAAGAGCAAGCAAACATCGCTAACCTGATCGGTAATCATCCGTAAGGTTATACGTCATCTGATTAGATCGGCGGAGACAGAGGCCAGCATATCTTTCAATGAAATCTCCGGATGGCGGTAGCGCTTTTTGTTTCTGGTACCTTTGCCGTATTGGATCGCCTCTTCCGGGCACCACTGGATGCAGGCAAAGCACTGTTCGCAGCGGTGCTTCCAGACGGGTTTGCACCCAATCATCTCAATGTTCCGCGCCGGGCAGATTTTTTCACAAATCCCGCAGGCGCTGCACTTTTCATCGGCAAAAAAAGGTTTATCCATCCCTGTGACGTGCGGCAGGGAGATTCGGTACAGTGCAGACAAAAACCAATTTTGCCAGAAGGGCCCCTTCTCCAGCGGACGTTCTTCCCTGCTCCGGATTACTTCCGCGATCCGATTTAATTTATCAAGCATCGCGTCAAATTTCTTTTGCTGTTTCCCTGGGGCCGGTGCCCCGCCCCAGGGAATATAGTTGCTGGGCAGATTGATGGAAAATCCGGACGAGAGACAAAGCTGCTTCTCCCGTAAAATGCTCTGCAACTGGATCAGCGTGGCGGCGGGCTGGCCGGCGTTGACGGCCAGCCCGAACAGGTATTGGGCCGGATCAATGTTCAACCGCCTGACAAATTCGACGACGGGCGGCGGTACGCCCCAGATATGCACCGGGAAAACGAGGCCGATCCGCTCAGCACCACAGGCAACCTGTTCATCCATGCAACGCTTCAGGGATACGTATTGTGTCCCTTCCAGAACGGAAGCTAGTCTCCGCGCGGTCCACAGGGAGTTGCCGGTGCCAGTATAGTAAAAGATGGTCGTGGTCATTGTCCTGAACGCCCCGTGTTTGCATCTTCGCATTTTTGGGCAGATTATCCCCGCCTGGCTTCTCCTGTCAAATGTTTTTATGGAGCGGCAGGATCATCGAAGGACGCCGATACCGGAGCGCCGCCTTTTTTCTTTGGCAAAAACCTTTGTATTATGTAATAGTATTCCTGAACATCAATCTGGTCCTTCAGGAGTTGACCAATGAACAAATCCTATATTTTAGCTCTTGATCAAGGTACCACCAGTTCGAGAGCCGTCATTTACAACCGGGAAGGCCTTGCGGTTAAAATCGCTCAAAACGAATTCACACAGATCTATCCTCAGGCCGGGTGGGTGGAGCATGATCCCATGGAAATATGGGGATCGCAACGTGGTGTTGCCAGTGAAGTACTGGCCACCACAGGTATTGCGCCTGAAGAAATCGCCGCAATCGGTATTACCAATCAGCGTGAAACCACCATCGTGTGGGATAAAGCCACCGGTAAGCCTATTTATAATGCCATTGTCTGGCAGTGCCGCCGAACCGCATCGATCTGTGATGAACTGAAAGCATCAGGTCTGGAAGATTACATCCGGAAAAACACAGGGCTGGTGCTGGACGCTTATTTTTCGGGAACAAAATTAAAATGGATTCTCGATCATGTCGAAGGCGCCAGGGAAAGAGCCAAAAAGGGAGAACTTCTTTTCGGCAATGTTGATACCTGGCTCATCTGGAATCTCACCCGGGGAAAAGTTCATGTCACGGACTACAGCAATGCTTCACGTACGATGCTCTACAACATTAAAGATTTAAAATGGGATGCGCTTATTCTGGAAAAACTCGACATTCCCGTTTCCATATTGCCGGAAGTCAAACCATCATCCGCTCTTTACGGGGTCACCGATTCGCGGGTTCTTGGCGCGGAAATTCCCATTGCAGGAGATGCGGGGGACCAACAGGCAGCACTTTTCGGTCAGGCCTGTTATACGCCCGGTATGGTCAAAAATACTTACGGTACAGGTTGTTTCATGCTCATGCTGACCGGCGAAAAACTCGCCCATTCGAAAAACGGACTTCTGACAACCATCGCCTGGGGCATAGACGGCAAAGTGGAATACGCTCTCGAAGGCAGTATCTTCGTGGCTGGTGCTGCGATTCAGTGGTTGCGCGACAGCTTGCGTGTTATTTACGATGCGCGAGACAGCGAATATTTTGCCACGAAAGTTACCGACACTCAGGGTGTTTACATGGTACCCGCCTTTGTGGGACTGGGTGCGCCGTACTGGGATATGTATGCCCGCGGTGCTATTGTCGGACTTACCCGCGGCACCAATCGCAATCACATTATCCGCGCCACACTGGAATCCATCGCCTATCAGACCCGTGATGTCCTGGAACTGATGCGTGCCGAGTGCGGCATCGATTTGTGTGAACTGCGCGTGGACGGTGGCGCTTGTGCCAACAATTTTCTCATGCAGTTCCAATCTGATATTCTGGATGTGCCGGTGGAACGCCCGGAGATTATTGAAACAACGGCCCTGGGAGCCGCCTATCTCGCTGGACTAGCAACAGGATTCTGGAAAGATCAGGCAGCGATTGCCGAAAAACGAAAAGTTGACCGCAGGTTCCAACCCGCTATGGAAGCGGAAAAAAGACAGTCACTCTACGCTCAATGGAAGAAAGCCGTCGAGCGTGCCAGAGGTTGGGCAGAAGAATAGAGAGATGCAAGGTTTAAGGTTTAAGGCCAATGATCAAGACGGATGTAATCATTATTGGCGGGGGAGCCACTGGCTGCGGCATTGCCAGAGACTTGTCGCTCAGGGGCATACCGCATTGCCTGATTGAGAAAGGCGATTTCGCTGCGGGGGCTACCGGTGCCTGTCACGGCCTCTTACACAGCGGAGGTCGGTATGCGGTTTCCGATCAAGTTGCGGCCAAAGAGTGTTATGATGAGAATATGATAATGCGTCGTATCGGCGAGAAGTGCGTCGAACCCACCGGCGGATTGTTTGTGCGCCTGCCGGGTGATTCTAAAATTTTCCGGGAACGATTTTTAAGAAGTTGCGAAGAGATCGGCATTCCGACGGAAATCCTGTCTTCCACAAAAGCACTCGAACTGGTGCCCAATCTTAATCCGGAAATCGAGGAAGCCATTAAGGTTCCCGATTGCTCCATTGATCCCTTCCGGTTATGCATGCTCAACATGAGAACATCAGAGCTGAAGGGGGGGGTGAGTTTCACGCGTCACAAAGTAACGGAAATCGTGCAGTCCCACGGCCGCTGCATCGGCGTCAAAGCCACCGATGCGGCAACCGGTGACGAGAAAGAAATTCATGGCAACATTATTGTCAATGCCTCGGGAGCCTGGACCAATCTCATCGCGAAACTCGCCGGCTGTGAGGTTCCCCTGACCTTATCGAAAGGTTCACTGGTAATCACCAATCACCGTCTGACCGATATGGTCATCAACCGCTTGCGGCCGTCTTCAGATGGCGATATTATTGTTCCCAACGAAGCGGTCTGCCTGGCCGGCACCACTTCACTTGCCGTGGAAGACCCCGATAAAATCGTGATTCAACCCGCCGAGGTGGACACGATTATTGGAGAGGCGGGCCGAATGATCCCGCATTTCAATAATACGCGTGTCATCCGGGCATTTTCCGGTGTCCGTCCACTGCTCAAATCGCAAAAACTCGACAGCCGCGAAATTTCGCGCGGCTTCCAGATCATAGACCATCAAAACGGCATGTACAGTATCGTCGGCGGAAAGCTGACAACCTTCCGACTCATGGCGGAAAAAATGGTCGATACCATCATGAATGCCTTTAATCTGAAAAGAGCCTGTGAAACAGCTGAAAAACCACTGGACGGGCAGGAAGAACTCAGTGGATATCCCCTGTCCAAACGCCTGGCGGATATGAAAAACGTCGTCTGCGAATGTGAGCTGGTAACCCGCAAGCACGTAGAACGGATCATCGCACAGACAGGCACAAGGCATGTCGGCGACATTTCGCATCGGACACGCCTCGGCATGGGACCCTGTCAGGGCGGGTTTTGCACATTTCGCGCACTTGGCATTATGCATGACATGAATATTTTAACAGCAGAGCAATCCGTGCAATCCCTGCGGGAATTTCTTCAGAGACGGTTTCGGGGCATCCGTTACGCCCTGTGGGGAGATCAGTTGCGGGAAGAACAGCTGGTCGAATATATCTACCTAGGCATTCTGGCCATGGAGAAACACAAGTGAGCGTCATCGAATATGATGTCATTGTCATTGGCGCGGGCGTAGCGGGACTAACTGCGGGGTCCTGGCTTTCCGGACAAGGCTTAAAAGTGGCGCTGGTCACCACGGGAGAGCCAACCGCCTGTCTGTCCACCGGTTGCATCGATGTCTGCGCACAAGACGATGATCCCTTGCGAGGTATTGATCATCTGCCCGCCGAACATCCCTTTCATCTGGTTTCCAACAAAACAATTCATCAGTCACTCAACGATTTTCAACAAATCATGACCGACATGGACATGCCCTATTCAGGAGAGTTGGAAAAAAATCGCCGGATTCTTTCCGCTATCGGCACATTCAAAACCACTTGCCTGACTCCCTTGACCATGCAAGCCTCCCCACAAAACGAAAATGAAAAGATACACATTATCACCTTTACCGGCTTGAAGGATTTCTATCCCGGCTACATTATCTCCCGGTTTCCAAACGCGACTTTTTCAATCTACAACGCCGGTGTTCCCACGACTGTGGGCATCGCGGCCAATTTTGAAGATGACACTTTTTTAGAAGCGTTCATCTTATGGCTGGAAAAGCAGAATATCCGCGAGGACAAGATTGCCTTCCCCGCTGTTTTGGGTCTGGAGTCGGCAATGTCCGTCAAAAAAAGAATCGAAAATCGCCTGGAGCGTCCCATCTTTGAGATCCCCACAATTCCGCCGTCCATGCCTGGTCGAAGGCTGTTTAACGGGCTGAAAGACCATTTCCGCCGCAAGGGTGGCGTTATTTACTGGGGTTGGCCGGTTGTCGGCGTAGAAAAAGCAGGAAGGCAAATTGAAGCAGTCATGACTGAATCACGGGGCAGACCTAACAGCCTCAACGCCAGAGCGTTTATTCTCGCCACGGGATCCTTTGTCGGCGGTGGTCTTTGGGCAAAACGTGATACGATCATGGAAAAGGTGTTTGATCTGCCGGTATTTGTGCCAGGCGAGCGGGAGGTCTGGTTTGATCAGGATTATTTTTCAGTCAACCACGGCATCGGTGAGGCAGGCATTGCGGTCGACTCATCCTTCCGGCCTGAGGGTTGCCCATGGGATAACGTTTTTGTCTGCGGCGCAATCCTCGCTCATACGGAGGCATTGAAAAACGGCTGTGGTCATGGTTTCGCGATAGCCACGGCACAGGCTGCGGCTAAGTGTTGCCTGGAGCATATACGATGAAATATGAACACTGCATACGCTGCACCATTTGCGTGGAGAATTGCCCCGTTTTCCGCGTCAACCCGGAGTTTCCCGGCCCCAAGCAGGCAGGTCCTGACGCGCAGCGATTCCGCAACGACCGGGAAAAATCAGCCGAGGAGTGGGTACTGCTTTGCAGCCAGTGCAAACGGTGTGAAATGGCATGTCCCTGTGGCGTAGAACCCGCACAGATTATACTACGGGCACAGCAACGCTACGGACTGGAGCACCCTCATACGGCAGCGCATCTGCTTTTTGCCAACAACTACTACCTCTCCACACTCGGATCGATCACTGCACCTTTGGCCAACCGGTTTGCCGCGACGAAAATCGGAAAAAAAATATTCCGGCACATAGGTATTGCGACCTATATCCCTTTCCCAAAATTTAGCTTCAAAACACTGCGGGATGAAAAGAAAACGCGTAGTCGCGAGGCCCGGAAAGTTGCTTTTTTTTACGGCTGCTTTATCAACTTTTATCGTCCCGACATCGGCAGAAAAATCATCCGGATGCTTCAGTCGTTTAAGCTTGACGTTGTCCTCCCACCTCAGTGGTGCTGCGGGTTGCCCGCTTTGGGTAACGGCAACCTGACGCTGGCACTTTCTTTCGCCAGGAAAAATGTCGCATCCCTGTCTAATTATATTGATGCGGGATACGATGTAGTCTATACCTGCACATCCTGCGGCTTGTGTCTGTTGCATGATTATCAGGGCATTTTGGAAATACCTGAGGCAAAAAAAATTGCGGAAAACAGCTATGACCTACACGAATATGTACTCAAGCTGATCACAGAGCGGGAGATCAAACCCAACTTTCGTGAAGTCAACCGTATGCTGGCTTACCATATCCCATGCCACCTGCGAGCGCTCAAAATTGGTTATCCGGCCGCCGACTTGCTGAAATTGATTCCCGGTTTGCAATGCCGGATACTCGATGACGCCTGCTGCGGACTCAACGGCAGTTACGGATTTAAAAAAGTCAATGAGGCCACCGCAGTTCAACTGGGCAGACGAGCCGTTTCGTTGATTCAAAAAACAGGCGCGGATGCTATTGTGGCGGATTGCGGTTCCTGCCGGATGCAGCTAAGCGGCCTTTCCGGCATGGACGCCTTTGATCCGGTGGAGATTATTTGCGAATCACTGGGAATCAAGGGCAAGAAATAACAAAAGCCACAGTTGATAGTCCGGGAAAATGCCCATTTCTCCTTGCGTGGCGGACAGATTTTTCACCATCAAAAAAACATTAAGATAATCTGTTTTTTTCTTTTTCCCGAATGAAACAGCGGGGGTCTTCGGCAAGATAGTCGTCGCTGTATGCATGGGCACGGCCCCGGCAACCACCGCAAACGGTTTTGTATTGACACTCCCCGCAAAGGCCCTTGAGCCTTTCTTCGCGTTGACGCAGATCCTTGAATAACGTGGATTCGGAATAAATGTCGTGAAAACTCTTTTCCCGGATATTGCCGCCGCTCACCTCAACAAAGGGACAGGGCCACACGTCGCCGTTGGCTTTAACATAGACAAACCCGCGACCCGCGGCACAGCCGTGAAAAACACGCCCGGCAAGTTTGAGTGGCATACCACCGCGAATACCGCCTTTTTCCAGCAGATAAGGCCAGTACTGAGGACCGGCCACTGGCTCGATGATTGTTTTGGCGACTTTCTGCTTTTCAGCAATCAGTTCACTTAAATACTTGTTGGCGCTTTTCTTCAGCGTGGCCTTTTCTATTTTTTCACCCCGCCCTACAGCAACCAACTGATACATCAGCATGATGCCTGCCCCGCTTTGGTTGGCAAAATCAATCAGTTCCGGCAAATGCGGCATATTGTATTCCATGGCCGTGGTGTTAATTTGCAACAAAATGCCCGCTTTTTTTGTGGCTTCAACAGCCCGCAAAGCAAGATCGAAAGAACCTGGCTTGTTTCTGACCATATCATGAACAGCCGGATTGGCCGCGTCAAAACTGATGGCGTTGCAGACCACGCCATGATCTTTCAGTTTGAAAGCCATTTCTTCATCAATTAATGTTCCGTTGGTGGCGATGATGTTGGCGAGCCCCGCCTTTTGCGAGTGTCTGAGCAGCGGAAAAATATCCGGCCGTACTAACGGCTCGCCGCCTGTATAAATCAGCGTACGAAATTCACTCTCCCCGGCAAGCATATCAATCAGTCTTTTGCCTTCATCGGTGGTCAATTCATCGGCTGCCGCCTGCCCACTTGTGGCATGGCAATGAATGCATCGCAGATTACAAGCGCCGGTGACTTCCCAGACGGGATGTCCGGGATAGCCGATGCACCCCATACCCCGGGCGCCGTTGGCCACAGACATGGATGAAAATCCATGCTTGAATAACCATCCGGGAAATTTTCTCCAGCGGCTCAGATACCCCATCAGAAGCGTGCTTCCCAACTGCTTGAATAAAAGAGAAGGGGGATTATAAAAGGCTTTAACTTTTTTGAATTTCATCGGGTTTCTCAAATGTATGCCAGTATAAAAGCAAGCGAGGTGCCGACATTCACGGCAATATTCAAACCGCACAATATTTCCAGCCGTCGGGCATCCTCATGGCGGTTTTCCAAGATCTGATAAACGATAAACAACGCGATAGCAACAAACGGCAGATAAAAGTAAATGACTCTAAAAGGAATCCCGAAGCAAGGTGAAATCAGCATCGTGAGACAGGTGAGTAGATTGAAAATAATATAAACAACTTTGCCCTTCTGTTTGCCGACCCGGTAGAGCAGATTCTTTTTCCCTGTGGCAACATCCGCTTTATAATCAGGGAATTCATTGAGGAGGATAACATTAAAAATGGAAAAGCCTATCGGAATCCACAGCCAGTTTATGACCGGCGCGATCGCGGCGGTTTGAATGTAATAAGACGAAGCCACAGGCAGCCAACCGAAACAAAAACCGATGAATATTTCGCCCACACCTCGTTTCACCAGTCGAATGGGTTCCGTGGAGTAGAAAAAACCGGGGAGTGCCCCCAGGCAGCCCAGAATCAACGTATAAGGACCTGTCTTATAGATGAACTGAAGAACGATCCCGATCATTAAAGCAATGAGTGGGGCTATCATACTCGTCCAAAGGGCAACCCAGGCAGGCATTTTCCCTTCGACTATCATCCGGGTGCCTCCGGCAAATGGATTTTGGTGAAGGCAGGCGGAAATGACATTCTCCTTCTGATCAAAGTATTCACCCGAATGATACGTAGACAGCATAATCAGAATTACGCCGACAATCCCTAGAATAAATACTTCCAGATTAAAGGCGCCTGTTATTCGATAGGCCAGAAAAGTTCCCAGAAGAAAGGGCAGGATGCCGACAATGTGAAACGGCGGACGGGATAGAGTTATCCAGCCCTGCATCGTCTGTTTAAAAGCTTTGTCCACGTAAAATCCGCCTCTTTTTCTTTCAGCCAGCTCAATCATTATCCGATAGGCCCTGATGATGACACGCGACTTGAAGCCATACATCAAGTGTGCGGATTACTAGCACACGGAACATTGCTTGTCAAAGAGGATGACTTCAATCAAACTCCGATCTGGACATTTCCTTTTTGCCTGGCTTTAAACAGAAGAAAATGAGCGTGTTGGGATGCACGGAATTGTTTATGGAAAGGTGGTGTACGGTCACTTTTTTCTTGATTGTTGTTTTTTTTTATGTTAGGCGTAGCGCGAGTTTGAAGCATAGGACGCTTCGTCAAACGAGTAAACAAGCAGGGTTAAACAAATTGAGGTAGGGTATCGGGCGCCGGTTGCGAAAAACGTCGAGCGCAAAGTTATAAATTCGGAATCGAATCATAGTTGCGGTAAGCGGCAGGTTTACAAAATTTTAACGTTTAATTTCATGAAAAGGGAGGGAGAAAGCATGACGAAAGCAGAATTGATCGGTGTGATGGCAGACGAAGCAGGTATTACCAAAGTAGCGGCAGCAGATGCACTGGATGCGTATGTCGCAGCAGTAACCAAAGAACTCAAAAAATCAGGGAAATTGGGATTGGTTGGATTTGGCACGTTCTCCGTCGTCAAAAGAAAAGCAAGAGAGGGCAGGAATCCTCAAACCGGAAAGACCATTAAGATTGCCGCAAAGAAAGTTGTGAAATTCAAGGCCGGCAAAACCCTGGCCGACAAAGTGAAATAGTGTATTTTTAAGTTTTTATTGAAACTAAGGCCTCCGCATTATTAATTTGACAATCGGAGGCCTTGGTGCATTTATCTATCAACGGATAGGAGCTTTGGTTTTGGAACGAAAAAGAATTCTCAGCGGAATGAGACCGACCGGCAGGCTTCATCTGGGAAATTTACATGGCGCTTTAAGAAACTGGGTCGAACTTCAGGAAAGCGACAACTTCGACTGTTTTTACTTTGTGGCCGACTGGCATGCGATTACCAGTGAATACAGCTCAACGGAATGCATTAAGGATAACCGTTTGAATATGGTGATAGACTGGCTGGCCGCCGGTCTCGATCCGGTCAAAAGCACACTGTTTATTCAATCGGCGATAAAGGAACACGCTGAATTATTTTTACTGCTTTCCATGATTACGCCGCTGGCCTGGCTGCAGCGCAATCCGACGTATAAAGAAATGCAGGCGGAATTGACCTCTAAAGATTTATCCACGTTTGGTTTCCTGGGCTATCCTGTACTGCAGGCGGCCGATATTATCATGTACAAGGCTTATGGCGTACCAGTTGGCGTTGATCAGTTGCCGCATATTGAGCTGACCCGCGAGATCGCCCGCCGTTTCAATTTTCTCTATAAAGAAGTGTTTCCCGTGCCGGAGCCGCTTTTAACCCACGTGCCTAAACTGCTGGGCATAGACGGCCGGAAAATGAGCAAGTCCTACGATAATTCGATTTACCTGTCTGACCGAGATAAGGAACTTCATCAGAAAATAGCTTCCATGTTTACGGATCCGCAGCGGATGAGAAAAAAAGATCCCGGCAATCCCGATATATGCAATGTTTTCACTTTTCATGGATTATACTCGCCCCGGGAGATAGTGGCCGAAATCAACGAGAGCTGCCGTGTTGCCGCTATCGGTTGCATCGATTGCAAAAAAATGCTGGCGGCGCGTATTGAGGAGGCGTTGGCGCCAGTCCATGAACGTATGGATTATTATCTATCCCATTTACAGGAAATCCATTTCATCATAGCTGACGGTAACGCCCGGGCGACAAAAATCGCTTGTCAGACCATGGAAGAGGTTCGTCAAGCCGTTAAAATTTAAAAACACCTATGAATGAAGAACAGACGACAGACTACGCAATCAAGCTGGATATCTTTGAAGGTCCGCTGGACCTGCTGTTGTATCTGATCAAAAAAAATGAAATTGATATTTATAATATTCCTGTCGCTCTGATCACACAGCAGTATCTTGAATATCTGAATATTATTAAATCGCTCAATCTGGATCTGGCGGGGGAATATCTGGTCATGGCTTCCACCCTGATCCATATCAAGTCCCGCATGCTTCTTCCGGTGCCGGAAGAACCGTCCGCTGAAGAGCTGGATGACGATCCGCGCGCCCAACTGGTTCGCCAGCTTCTGGAATACCAGGCCTTCAAGGACGCAGCCGCAGAATTGGCGCAAAGACCGATTTTGGAAAGGGATGTATTTATACGGTCAACGGCCCTGCCTGAAGAAATTAAAAAAACCATTGCGGATGGAGATGAGTTGGTTGAAGTGAGTATTTTTGAACTGATTGAAGCCTTTCATCACCTGGTTTCGCGTTTGGATCAAAAGGATCTGTTGGAGATTGATCTGGAAAAGTTGTCGCTGACAGATATTATCAACGATGTGATGGAACGCCTGACGCGAGAAAAAAATCTTACCTTTGAGGAGTTGCTGGGAGAAAGAAAAGATCGCCGACGAATCGTTTATACCTTTCTGGCCTTGCTGGAACTTATCAAACTGAAAATGATCAAAGCCTATCAGACGGCAGCGTTTGGTGTCATTCGAATCTTCCCGGCCGTGGAGTCTTAAATGGAAAATATTTCAGCCATTATTGAAGCACTCATTCTAACGTCAGAATCACCGCTTACGCTGGAGAAAATCTGCTCCGTACTGGACGGCGTCGGAAAAACAGAAGTCAAAGATGCCCTGGATAAACTAATGGCTGCTTATGACGAGCGCCAAAGCGGGATATGCGTGCAGGCGGTCGCGGGCGGCTTCCAGTTTCGCACCAGACCGGCGTTTTCCGCCTGGGTCAAGAAACTCAAAGGCACAAAGCCTGCGTCACTGTCTTCGGCGGCGATGGAAACGCTTGCCATTGTTGCCTACCGGCAGCCGATTGTGAAGACGGAAATTGAAAGCATTCGCGGTGTAGATGTCAGCGCTCCGCTTAAGAGCCTGCTGGAAAAGAAACTGATCCGTATTGTGGGTCGCAAGGATGTCCCGGGCAAACCCATTATTTACGGCACGACCAAAAAATTTCTGGAAGTATTTAACCTTCGAGAATTGGCAGACCTTCCGACAATGAGAGAATTGAAGGAAATTACCGAACATCACGAAATCTTTGAACAAGAAACCGCTGCCAGTGGGGACGCGGAGCACGAAACGCCGGAGCATGAATCTTTTACGCAAGAAATATTTGAGGATGATATCGGTTCATGAAAGAACGTTTACAAAAGATTATCTCCTTTGCCGGCATTGATTCACGCCGACATGCCGAAAAACTGATTACGGCGGGACGGGTGAGTGTCAATGGCGAGATTGTAACCGAACTGGGCGTCAAGGCTGATCCTCAAAAAGACGTGATTCGGATTGATGGCAATACCATTTCTGTCGAAAAAACTTACTACTACATTGCGTTGCATAAACCAGCGGAATATGTCACCACCATGTCCGATCCACAGAACAGGCCGACTGTTGTTGATCTGGTCAGAGATGTTCCAGGAAGGGTCTATCCCATCGGCAGGCTCGATTATGATTCGGCGGGACTATTGCTTCTAACTAATGATGGAGACTTTGCCCAGAAAATTCAGCATCCGAGCTTTCAGATACCCAAGACCTATCGGGCGAAGGTTTCAGGACGTTTAAGTTCTGCGGCATTTAAAAAAATCAATAAGGGTGTTTCGTTTCCCGATGGTGTATTCCTTCCGGAAAATCTTAAAATTGAAAAGATCAATGACAAAAGCTGTTGGCTCAGTCTCACGTTGCGCGAGGGCAAAAACAGAATTATTCGTAGAGGTTTTGAGGCTGCCGGCCATCAGGTAATCCGCCTCGTGCGTGAATCCATCGGTAATATAACGCTGAAGGGTTTGAAAGAAGGCGAGTGGCGGTTTCTGACGAGTCGGGAAGTTCAGCAGTTACTTGGTGAATTCCAGATCAAAAAAGGTAAAAATATTCTTGACAATCGCTTAAAAATAAATAATAGTCGGCCACGTGCTAGATGATTAGCATCATAATATCAGGCGATTCTAGCTGTAAACAGTCTTAAGGAGGCTCTATGAACAAATCCGGTCTTATTGAAGCTTTGAGTAGGAAGCTGAATTTAACGGAAAAAAAAGCAATTGATGTTGTTAACCTTGTTTTTAAAGGTTTTACCGATGAGTTAAAAAACGGCGGGCGCATCGAAATTCGCGGATTTGGCAGCTTTGTCGTTAAAGAATATGGTTCCTACACGGGAAGAAATCCGAAAACCGGCACAAAAATTAAAGTTGAACCCAAAAAACTGCCTTTTTTTAAAGTAGGCAAAGAGCTTAAAGATAGAGTGGATAAGAAAAAATAGTAATCCTGCAAGCGTTTGTTATATAAAAGAAGGGGACTTGGTATCAAGCCCCCTTCTTTTTCATTCTTTTCTCATCGTCAACACTTGCGGCCCTTTCGAATAAAGTCGTAGAGCGACCACTAAATCATCAACCTAAATTAGCATTTACAAAATCCCAGTTGATCAGGTTCTGAATAACAGCTGCGAGATAATCCGGCCTTCGATTTTGATAATCAAGATAGTAAGCATGTTCCCAGACATCAATGGTCAGAAGAGCCTTTTGTCCATGAGCAAGCGGGGTGTCGGCATTCGGCGTTTTAGTTATTTTTAAATCGCCACCGTCCACCACCAGCCAAGCCCAGCCGCTGCCAAACTGAGTGGTTCCGGCAGTCTTGAGTTCCTCGACAAATTTGTCGTAGCCGCCGAAAGTAGCATTAATTTTGGAAGCAATGACTCCTGTGGGTACGCCTCCTCCCAGCGGTTTTAGACATTTCCAGTAGAAAGAATGATTCCAACTTTGTGCGGCGTTGTTAAAAATACCTGCTTTAGCTGGATCCTTGGCAGCTATTTTAATGATTTCTTCCAGACTTTTTGCCTCCAGATCGGTTCCGGCAATTAATTTGTTTAAGTTATCCACATACGTTTTGTGATGTTTACCATGATGAAAATCTAAGGTATTCGCGCTGATATAGGGTGCCAGCGCGTCTTTCGCATACGGTAATTCCGGTAAGTTTATCGCCATACTTTTTTCTCCTTTCCGTTTTTATTAGTGATTAGTATAGGCAGTCTATTTATTTTGTCAAATTTAAGCTGGAGGTGTACGCTCTGAGGCTGAAGACGGGGCGTAATTTCGCGCTCGAAATTTTAGCCAGGTGGAGTTCAGAAACATGAAAACAGAAAAGATTAAAGCAGGCGCAGCAGCTTCATTATTGAAAACATACAGAGCAATCCCCCCGGCAAGTCCGTAATTTTTCATGGTGCCTAATAGCAGAAGCGATGAAATGGTCGAATGGGAAATTTTGTAAAACCTGCCGATAAGTAGTAAAGCGAGGGTGATCAAAAAGACAGCGGCAAATGCAAGGATAGAAATTAAGATGATTTCCGAAGGCCACTGTCTAATCAGATGCCTGTTATAGGCGGCCAGGGCATAAAATAAGACAAAAAAACACCCGTCCGAAATGCTTCCCTCGTAGCGTTCTATCCATATATCCCAGTTTCGATCAACAGCAATACGGGACAAAACGAGTGGCAGACCGATCAGAATGACAGCTAGAATAATAAGTTTATCGTAATGGATGGGAATAAACTTGAGAAATGCCACACCGATCAGAGGAATGAGAACGAGAGCGCCTAAATAAGTTCCTGCAAAACCAGTCAATGTTAACATCTTATCCCCTTGCAATTTCTCACTAAGAGGCAGAATAACCACGGCGGGCGGAACAGCAGCGATTAGAACCAGACCGATCCATAAGTTTTCATCACGTATTAAGAAGATGCTCCCCAGAATAATCAGGTTTCCCAAAACCAGGTAGCTCATTAGATTGCCCCAGAGGACTCCGGTAAGGAGTGTTTTGGGCTTATTAAAAAAACCCGGAGGGAAACGAAGCAACGTCACCGTAAGCGTAATCATCAATGCCGGCAGAATCAGGACAAAAGCCACTGGCGCGGCCTGCGGCAGAAATAGGCCCAGAAAAATGGCAGCAACAAAAAGCAGATTAGAAAGCTTTGTAAATATCTTGATTGTTGACATCGTGCTTCACCTCCGCAGAACAGAGAGTTTTTTAGCCACGAAAACCAGTAAAAGAAAAAAGATATTAAACATAACAATTGTTGCGCCTGCAGGTAAATTCAATAAAAAAGCAAAAATGATTCCACAAACAACCGCCAAGATTGAAAAAGCAACGGCAGCAATCATTGTAGCCTGAAAACTGACAGAAAGCTGCAGCGCGGTAAGCGCGGGTAAAATCAGCAGTGCAGAAACCAGCATGATGCCGGCAACTTTCATGGCTAACACAGCGGCAATAGCTGTCAACAGGAAGAGAATAAAATTAATCCGTATGGTATTAACGCCCATACTTTGAGCCAGTTCCTGATCAAAGGTGACCGCAAACAGATCGTCATAGAAATAAATGACCACGGCCACGACAATTAAAAAAACAATGAAAGAAAGGAACAGTTCGGTGCTATTCACGGTTAGAATATTTCCAAAAAGATAGCTTAATAAATCAACGTTAAAACCACCGGACAGGCTAGCAAAGATAATACCTGTTGCAATCCCCAGAGATGAGACAATGCCAATGGCTGCATCAGCGTTTATCTTTCTGGAGGATGTTAATTTGAAAATGGCCAGAGAGGCTATCATCACCAGCGGCAACGCAGCCAGAGTGACATAAAGAGGACTGGTGCCGATTAAGAGCACAACGGCAACGCTTCCGAAAGTAGTATGAGCAAGGCCGTCGCCGATTAAAGAAAAACGGCGCAGGACGAGAAACATGCCCAAAAGTGCTGAAATGGCGGCAATCAGCACACCGGCGATCATTGCCCGTTGAATAAATCCGTAATGGAAAATATCAAACACGTCCATTAGCCGTTGCCCCTCGTTAGGTCGTGTTGATGACAAATGATATGTTGGCTCGTTGGGCCAAAGAATCCGGTCATAACCTGAGACGAGCAGAAATCCTTGAAGGTTCCCGAAAAGATGACCTTCTTATCCAGATAAAGAAGATTTTGAGCATATTGACCGATGACTCCGATATCATGGGTTACAAGGATAACCGTTGTTCCGTCCTTCCGGTTCATCTCTTGGGTAAGCGAATAGAAAACTTCCCGGGTTTCAGGATCCAGTGCAGTGGTCGGTTCATCAAAGATCAGCAACTCCGGCCTTCTCATCAGCGCCCGTGCCAGCATGGCCCGCTGCTGTTCGCCATAAGACAGTTCGCCGATCAAACGTGAGGCCAGATGGCCGATTGCCATCATTTCCAGCGTGCGTCTCAGAGTTAAAGCATCCTTTTTCGGCAAGCCCATTTGGACGATTTCTTCTACCGTGCCGGGGAAATGAGCGTTCAAGGCACTGAGCCGTTGCGGAAGATAGCCGATCTTTCTCCACTGGCGGAAAACACTGAGAGGATTACCGAATAGTTCCACCCTGCCCTGCTCCGGCTGCAAAATGCCCAGAATATTTTTAATCAGCGTGCTTTTACCCGAACCGTTGGGGCCCACTATACCCAGATAGATCCCTTTTTCCACGGCAAAGGTGATGTCGCTGATCACATTCAGTCCGTTGTATCGAAATGTTAAATCATCTACACGAATTATGGACATTGCATTCCTTTTTTAAGATTAACCAGATTTCTTTCCATCAGAGACAGGAATGATTCGCCGCTTTGGATATCTTTTTTACCGATGTCGTGTCCATTATTGAGCTTGAGCAGATCCGCGCCTGTTTCTCCGGCAATGGTCTGCGCCAGCCTTGGCGCTACCATATCTTCATAATAAATATATTTCAGTTTTTGTCTCTTGACTTGTTCAATCAGCGTCAATATTTGTTGCGGTGACGGCTCTGCTTCCGCCGATATGTTATAGGCTGCCACATATTTTAAATCGTATCGGTAAGCCAAATAAGCAAAGGCCCAGTGGCCAGCGTGTAGAACGGTTCTTGTTTTACAGTTCAATAACTGCGCACGATATTTTTTATCCAGATCTATCAATTTGAGCTTGTAGGACTGCGCGTTTTTTTTATAGGACTCGCTGTTTTTCGGATCTCTGTTGATGAAGGCCGTCATAATATTATCTATCATTTTCTGAGCGTTGTCGAAGTCTAACCAGATATGCGGATCGAATTTGGTCGCATGTTCCATGTCGTTTTCTTGTCGGGCATGTTGACCATCCGCATCAGGCTCGTGAAACGCAGACAAAGGCAGTAACGAGGAGCCTTGCCCGGTTTCGACCGCCAGCATATTTGTTTTCTCAGCGGCGGCGTTGATAATTTTGTAGGCCCACTGTTCCATTTCAAAACTTGTGAAAAGGAAAATATCCGTTTTACTTACCCGGACGATATCCTCCGGCTTCAATTCATAGTGATGAGCGTCCGATGCGGGCGGCAGTAAAATTGTAACAGAGACCTTATCCCCGCCGACAATACGGGCAAAGTCATAAAGAGGGAAAATTGTAGCAATAACTTTCAGACGGGTATCTTTTCCGATAGGCTCCTCGGACTGTTTGCAGGATAAAACTAAGGAAAGTCCAATAAGCAGAATGAGAAATACCTTTTTTGTGAACAATATCATGGCCCTTTCTTTCCCGGTTGATTTTGCAACTTCGTTGCATGAAGGCAGCCGTCGCAAAGTCCCGAAATATTAATTTCGATATGATCAACCCTGTAGTTTTCGCGCGAAGTTGTCAGTTGACGTGCCTGAGAAAAGGTCAGAGGTTTCAGGCAGTTCAACGTACCGCAGTTCCTGCAGCTGAAATGCGGGTGTACCGGATGATCCGATGTCGCCATTTCAACATAGACGGTGCCACCGGCCGATAAAACGTCCCGGATGAGACCCTGTTTCTTAAAAAGCGAAATGATACGGTAAACAGTTACTTTGTTGATGCGTGTTTTTGTTTCAAGTTTCTCTCGAATAACGCCAGCACTGAGCGGCTGAGCGGCATTTTGCAGAATTTTCAAAACAGCCAGACGCTGCGGCGTTCCCGCAATTCCAGCCTGCTGAAGCGTTTCCATAACATGGGAATCATAAATATTTTTTTTCATGGCGTGCCTGTTTACCAAAATTGCAACTAAGTTGCAATAGCTCTAAATACCTGTAACGATGTTGCCTGGAAAACCCTGTAAAGAAAACTATTTATCGGATGACAAAGGAAAACTTATCAAAATCTGTCGGTCATGTGTGGGATATTTTTTATCCTAAGTGCATCGAGAAAGAGGGTAAACACTTCTTTTACCCTTACCAAGAATACTGCAACAAATCCGAGCAGGAAAAAATGCTGGCCGGATTCTGAAAATTTTACTGCAAAATGATTCGCGAAAAATACAATAAAGTGTCTAATAAATAGAGCCAGTCATGAAATATTTCTGACGTGTCTGTCACCCTGATCCGGGCGACAGACACGCCCATTGAACCATCTTGCGATGTCCTTAATACATCCATCCCCAGAAACCGAAAGCAAGGATGTTCATGACAATTGGCACGGCATAAATAATACCCACCGTCGTCAATTTTGCCTTCATCGTTTTAAGACTGATAACCAAAATAGCAAAGCAGAAGAAATGGAAGTAGCCGATCAGGAAAATCAGCCAGACGCCTTTAAAAGATAAATACCAGAAGGGATATTCCCAGACCAGGTGCCCGCCGTAATTCAACACGCATTCGACAAAAACGCAAAAGATACTGTAGCCGATCGCCCAAAACCATTTTTCTGGAAGTCCTAAAATCCTCTCTTTTTTGCTTTCAGAAAGGGTATTGTAGAAAACGATACCCACCAGCAAAAACATAAACATTATTTCAATGTTCCAGCCCACCATCGTGCGCAAGGCGGTGTCGCCGGGCGTTGTCCAGAAAGCGGAACGCTGGGTAAAATGAAGAACCCATCCGTTCCAGGTTTCGTTGAAGAAATCGACGCCGAAAATGGTCAGTCCCGCCAGGAGGGCATTCCAGTCTCCTGTCTTACGTGCTTCTTTCATTTCCCGGGTGTAAACATAAAAGACAATCGCCAGAAGAGGAATGATGTACCATTTAATCATGGAAAGGTCGCGTAGGCCGCATAATGCTTGTTCAGTTGCTGCTGTCATAGGAACCTCCTTGAAAATGTTTTAAGATGAAAATATGGATTCACAATTTACGTAACGTTTACTTCTATTGAGGCAATTTAATTTTCTGTCCCGACCATAAAACATCGTCATCCATCATATGATTGAGGCGTCGCAATTCATCAATGGTAACGGAGTTACTTTTAGCCAGATCAAACAGCGTATCGCCTTTTTTAACGATATATTTTTTCAGAGGTCTTGCATCAGCGGTTTCAGATTGGACAACCGGAACAAGAATTTTCCGGCCTATATAGAGAGAATCGTTTATTTTTAACTGATTGAGCCTTAAAAGTGTTGCCAGATTTGTTTCATACTTTCTGGCTATTGTAGTCAAGCTATCACCTCGTTTCACGCGATAGGTTATCGTTTTCATAAGGTGGGTAGCGCCTGCGGTCTTTTTTAATGTGGGTGCGGCTCTTTTTTCTGTTTGGCTCATGTTATCGGTAACAGCAACGGAAGATTCGTCGGAAAAGTAATTGGCGACGGACAAGGCAACCGATGAAGCAATTGTTTTTCTGAAACGGCTTGAGTTTAACATGCGCTCTTCCTGTGGATGGGAGATAAAAGCGGTTTCCAGAAGCACAGCCGGAGTATCCAGCAGTTTCAATACACGGAAAGGCGCCTCATGAAAGATAGGATACTTCAGACATTGGACCCTGCCAATTTGATCAAGCAAATCGGCAGCAAATGTTTTCGAAAGATTAATCGTATTGGTTTGAAACATATTCAAGATAATCTCATCAGATTGATTATTCCCTTCGCTATTGGGAACACCGCCGATGATATCGGACAGGTTTTCATTGTTGGCCAGTAATTTTGCAGCTTCGTTACTGGCAGCACCCGTGGATAGACAATACACGGAACTACCTCTGGCCTGGCGGTTCCTGGCCGCGTCGGCATGGACGCTGATAAAAAGGCTCGCACTATTCTGCCTGGCCACGTTCAGACGCTTGTTGAAAGAGACATAATAATCTCCATCGCGGGTTAATACCGCGCGGTAGCCGGGCATTTTGTCAACCGCTTTTTTTATTTCACGGCTGATGGCCAGCACGACATGTTTTTCATAAGTTCCGTTTTTGCCAACGGCACCGGGGTCTTCTCCACCGTGACCGGGGTCAATCACAATGACTCTCTTTTTAACCAATGGTGTTCTCTGTTCTTTAACGATTTCTTCTTTAACGATCTGTTCCAATATAATATCCACTACGACGCGATCAGGTTTATCCATGAATTTTTTTAATTTGAAAACATCCACTTTTAAATGTTGATCGAGAATCATTTCAACTTTACATTTACTGTCATCCGCTGATGTAAAGATGATTTTGCTGATGCCGGGTCTGCCAACGACCAATTCCGCTGGAAGTGATTTTTTGAATACAGTGTTGAGAAATTCCAGAATGAGAATATTTTCTCTCATATTCAACTGATAGTCCGGTGCGTCTGTAAGATCAAAAACAACGCGCGTATGGTCAGGCGCACCCCAATGCCGGACGTTGGATATTTCCGTGGCGGCAAATCCTTGAGAAAACCATAATGTAACAACAAGAATCGCCAGACCATATAAGAATTTCTGTGTTAAATTTATCTTTCCCGAACCCATGTTGTAGAAATAACAAATTTCTACTGCAACTGCAAGAAAAGGTTATGGGCTTTAGCCTAGAAGCAATGATTGCACTTTACACCTCACATCTTACTACAAAATAGTTGACAAGCTCTTTCGTAAATGCGATTTTCAGCACACAATTATTCGGAATGAAAATTGAGGACAACGATGCAGAATAATCGTTTTCAAGATGCTTTATTGAACCCCTCCTTATTCCCAGTCACTTGGGAGCTGGTGCCGGGAAGAGGAGCGAAAGAAGCGGCACAAGACAAGGTTATAACCCTCGCTGGCCAGGCTGCTTCCGGGGGAAAGATCCACGCCCTCACGCTCACGGACAACCCGGGCGGAACCCCCGCCATGTCAGCTGATTTCATGGGCGCCGAAATTCTCAAAATGGGTATCGAGCCTCTCGTTCACTTTACCTGTAAAGACAAGAATCGTAATGCTATCGAAAGCCAGCTTTATGCTTTGGATCGAGCGGAGATCCGAAACCTTCTGGTCATGAGCGGCGATTACCCCGTATCGGGTTATCAAGGGAGACCCGCCCCGGTCTTTGATCTGGATCCGACCCACATCCTGCAGTTGATATCAGACATGAATCGCGGGCTTGAGTATCCGGGAATCAAAGGCATCATTCGGCACCAGCCCTGCAATTTCTTCGCCGGAGCGGTTGTTTCTCCTTTCAAAGCAACCGAAGCGGAACAAATGGTTCAGTATTACAAACTGAAAAAAAAGATTGATGCCGGCGCCCAATTCATCGTCACGCAATTGGGATACGACGCAAGAAAATTTCATGAAGTGTTGCTCTTCATGAAACAAAACGATTTCAATATTCCACTTATGGGAAACATTTATATCCTTCCGTTTGGTGCGGCAAAGATGATGAACCGCAACGATCTGCCGGGCTCCGTCGTTACGGATAAACTCCTTGCGGATCTTGACCGGGAGAGAAACGATCTCGACAAGGGAGAAAAAGCCAGAATCCTGCGCGCCGCCCGAATGTATGCTATCATGAAGGGAATGGGCTACAGTGGGGTCCATATCGGCGGTCATAATATTAAATATGAACAGGTGGAAGAAATTATTCGGCAGGGGGAAGCGCTCACCCCCCAATGGACTGGTCTGATCAAGTATTTTGATTATCCCATTGACAACGGCTTTTATTACTTCGAACATGATCCAACCACGGGCCTTAACCAGGAAAGGACAATCCAGCGACAGAGTCGGCCACTTGATGCTGAGGTCGAATGTAACTATGGCTTTTCGCGAATCTTCCACAAAATGATGTTCGAACCCGGGAAAAAACTCTACAATGTGATGAAGGGGCTTTGTGGTAAAGTTCAAGGAACACAGCTAGAAGGAATTTTTCACAAGTTGGAACACCTAACCAAGGTCTTGCTCTTTGACTGCAAGGATTGTGGAGATTGCGCCCTGATCGATGTAGCTTACCTCTGTCCGATGTCGCAATGCCCGAAAAATCAGCGCAACGGCGCCTGCGGCGGAAGTTTCCAGGGATGGTGTGAGGTTTTTCCCAAAAAAAGACAGTGCATTTATGTTCGAGCCTATGCCCGATTGAAGAAACACGGGGATGAAGCACATCTGATCAAAGACATTGTTCCGCCCTGCAATTGGGATCTATATCAAACCTCATCCTGGATCAATTACTATCTGGGGAAAGATCATACCTCTAAAAAGCAATCATAATTTATTCATTGAAGATTATTACGGGATATAGTAGAAGCACCGGGCACGGGCGATTAGCTCAGATGGATAGAGCGCTGGCCTCCGAAGCCATAGGCCGCGAGTTCGAGTCTCGCATCGCCCACCAAGTCACCATCCAATACAATCCAAATAAGTCCACAAGACCCAAATAAACAGCGGGTTTCTTGTTGCTATTCGTCCAAAGGTTTATCAAAATCCTGCTCTTTTGGAGGCTGATTTGCAGTAAAAAGCCCCCCAAAAATGAGGAGTTGCTCATACCTAAAAGAATCAAGCTATTATCTGAAGTCAAGGTCCGTAACGCTAAACTGCGAGAAAACGAATATAAGCATTGTAAACTTTATCTTAAATCAAATAAATGAATGAACCCGTGCGGGTGGCAACATAGAATACAAAATTCGGGGTAGCTCAGGAATAAAAAAATCGGACATTCATAAGAAGAATGTCCGATTAATCTGTTCTGCTACTTTATTTAAAGTAATTATTTTACGGCATCTTTCACTTCGGTTGCGGCTTCTTTGGTAGCATCTTTCACTTCAGTTGCAGCTTCTTTTGCTGCATCTTTTACTTCAGTTGCAGCTTCTTGTACAGCTTCAGTTGCGGGAGCAGCTGCCTCTTCAGCTTTTTTGCAACCTACGACTGCAAGAGATAAGGATGCGACGAAAAGCATAGCAATGAAAATAGAAAATATTTTTTTCATCAACAGAAAACCTCCTTTCGTAGATTTATTTACTTGGTTTTATGTTCCAAGTGTTTATTATGGCATCATAACTATACGCCATTGAGGTGTTTGTCAAGCGCAAAAAGAAAAAATTACAGAAGGAACATCGCCGAATAAATCCATCATCGATGTTTTAATTTTCGGAATTGGCCACGTCTTACATCATTACCGACTGCTGTTCCATTGATGGATGGACAGTCTTCAGAATTGAAACATCTCAATTTTTTAGTAAGTGGCTTATCGAAGCGTGGCGACCGGCACGGTGCCGGTTCTAGGCACAACATTTACTCCGTATAACTAGCTCGACGATAGTCATAATTTGTTATACTTTTCTTTTATTGTTGATGAATCAAGTTAGATTGAAAGTAAAATAGAAGATTTACGCATTATTAATTTTAACATACTGATATAAAAGAGTATTTATATATTGCTCAATCCATGTGCAATCCGATATAAAGTACCATTATTTGACATCTTAGCATTCTTATCAACAAGCTTATCAACAGCCGTATTCACAATTTTGTTTACATCTGGACGTGTGTCCAATTAGTGTAAAAGATGGATATACGCGCTCACAGATTCCAGGCGGTGTCAAAGCCGTCTCTCACCGCGTTGTGGATGCGCCCGGGCTGGCGCGCGTCGCCGATGATAAGAACGCGCGGGAATCGCTTCTTCATTTCACGCGCCTGGAGGTCGTCGCTTTTCACCCCCACCGACAGGACAACAGCATCAACCTGACGCGTAACACGCCGGCCTGATTTCACATGCTCCAGTACTATCTCGCCTTCGCGGATTTCCACCAGTTTGTGGGAGGTGATGAACTCCGGGTGACTCTCCTTCAGACGGCTAAGCACGTCATACAGGTTCTGGTGATAGGCTCCAGGGCCAATCTGTTCCAGCATTTCCACCACCAGCAATCGGTTCCCGTCCTCCGCTAACTTCTCAGCGGTCTCCAGACCGGTCAATCCAGAACCGATGACCGCTACCATCTTCCCCTTCAGTTTGACCTCTCCCTCAAGAAACGCATTGACGGTGCACACGTTCTTCTGCTGCACACCAGGAATGTCCGGGATGATTGGCTGCACTCCGGTGGCGACAATCACGGCATAAGGTTTGATGGCTTCCACAGCCGCTATGGTTGCCTCGGTGTCGAAACGGATTTCTACCCCTCTTCGCCGGGCGGCGCCTTCGAGGTCCTGTATGCACCAGTCTATCTTGTCCTTCTTGGGCGGAATCCCGGCCAGTTTGAGCTGCCCGCCAGCGGACCCGCTGCGTTCAAAAACCACTGCCTTGAAACCGCGTGAGGCCAGTACATCGGCTGCCGTAAGACCGGCAGGGCCCGCTCCAATAATGGCCACCGTTCGCCCGTCCCCGTTTATATGTAGCTCCGCCGTTTCTCTCTCACGACCCAGCCGAGGATTGACGGCACACTCTAAGGGAAGGCCTACTGCCGCATTTGTGAACAACGATTCTATACAACGCAGGCAGGAGATGCACCGCACGGTCTCGTCCGCCCTGTCTTCCATGGCTTTGGCAGTCCAGGCCGGGTCCGCCAGGAAGGGTCGGCCCAAACCAACGAAGTCCTGGATACCTTCGGCGATTTGTGCTTCTGCCTGTTCAGGCGAGCGGATAAGGTTGGCGGCGATTACAGGAATGGACACAGCCTCCTTGACTGTATGTGCCAGGTTCTTGCGCCAACCGTCCTCAAAGGACATGGGCTCACACCACCAGTTCATGGTCTCATAACTACCCGAGCTTACATCAATGGCATGAATACCCGCCTTTTCCAGGCGCCTGGCAATCTCCACTCCTTCCGTCAGTTCAATGCCCTGGCCGGAATCGCCGATGCAGCGGCAGAACTCGTCCACACTAAGCCTGACAATGATGGGAAAATCCTTGCCGCATTCACGCCGGATGCCGTTTATAATATTCAACACAAAGCGCATGCGGTTCTCCAGGCTCCCACCGTATTCGTCCTTACGCAGATTGCTCTGAGGACTTAGGAACTGCTGGATGAGATAACCGTGGGCACCGTGCAGCTCAACGCCGTCTCCTCCGGCCATTTGAACGCGTCGGGCAGCCTTTACAAAGTCCTGCTCCAGGCTTCTTACCTCCCATCTCATCAGGGCGCGCGTCCTTTGGTTGTATAGCCGGCTGGGTACCTTGGACGGAGCGACCACCGCCGGCCAGCGCAGCGACTTAACCATCCAATCGACAACAGCCGGGAGCTTTCCTATGGCCTGAAAGAGTTGAGGAAGATGCTTGTACATCCCGGGCCAGAGGCGCCCGAATAGTTCAGTCTGGAGAGGGGTTATGCCCATCAAAGATAGGCCCTGACGGCCCGGGTGGTGGAGCTGGCAGAAGACTTTGGTACCGTGGGCATGAATGCGTTCGACCATCAAGGCAAAGGGGACAATGTGCCGGTCATAGGCCATAGATAACTGCCTGGGCATGGTAGCCCCATGGAGAGTGTTGACGCGGGTAACCCCGGTGATGAGTAACCCCAGGCGGTTGCGCGCCCTTTCCTCGTAATAGTTGATAATCTGCTCCGAAGGAGTGCCGTCGTAATTCGCCATTCCCGTTCCCATGGGCACCATCACCGTCCGGTTTCTGATGGTGACATTTCCGATTACTCCCTCGCTGAAGAGATGTGGGTACTTCATGCCGGTCTCCTTATTCATGCCATTTGGCTGAGCAGTCTCTCACTTATAAATTCACCTTACTCATCCTAAAAAACTCAGACCACCTCACAGAAAGATTGATAACCCTGCCTTTCATTTACCAATCAAGAAAATGATTTTGTCAGATATCTACATTATGATAACCTAGCCCTGTAGGTGAGTTTTTCTTTAGTTTTGCCCCTTCAAAAAATCCTGATAGACTGCAGCTGTTTCTGCCGGTTTTTCTATCATGGGGACATGACCACATTCTTTAATAACTGCTGATTTGGAATTTTTGATATTTTTCTCAAATATTGGAGCAGATGATATATGCACAACTTTGTCCGTATCTCCCCATAAAATTAATGTTGGGGCCGTAATTTTGTTTAACTTGCTTTCCAGGGTAAGTAAATCGAGCATCATATCGCCAATTATTTTTTTGTTAAGAGGCGTGGCCGCCACCGCTTGTTCCGCCAAATATTGTTTCATGAAGGAAGGCAGTTTAGGTGGCTTTACAAAAACAAATTCCAAAAATTTATCAAAATCCTGTGCATCCCTAATCATAAAAGGATTTGTCCCTTTTTCCAGAAGCAAGACAAATTCGCTTTTTACTGGCGCATTGACACCGGAGGCATCGAACAGCGCCAGCGTCTTAACCATGTCCGGGTAATCCGCTGCATAATTACCGGCAATATTGCCACCCATAGAATTCCCGACTAAATGGAATTTTGTCAGTTTTAATTCTTTTACGAACAAGTTTAATCTTTCCACCTGTGACAGGTGGCTATAGCTTACTTCCTGGGGCTTAGAGCTATCGCCGTTACCGGGTAGGTCAGGAATGATTACCCGGTAGTTGGGCGTAAAGTATTTCGCCAGATATACCCAGTTATCTTTATTTCCGGCATAGCCGTGAACCATTATAATGGTATCGCCAGCGCCTCCATCCGCATAAGCCATCTTAAAACCAGGAATGTCAACGGATTTAATCGTTAGGTTGGCAGCTTTGCGCTGGCCATCAACGTATTTATTGAATAAATAGGGAGTGCAAGAAAGCATTGTGAGAATTGCTAGTGAAAAAACGGCGATGAATAAAAATTTAGTTTTCTTTGAAACCTTTTTCATAATTTTCCCTCCTTAAAATCAGACTTTGGTTTAATTGAGCATTAGAAATCTATTAAAACTTGTAAAGATAATGACTCCAAGGGACGCAATAAACCCACAGAGGGTTATAATTGTCAACTACCGATAAACGCTATACCCCTAATCCAATTATAACTACACCAGTAATAAGTTCTGGCATTCCAAGTTGCTTAGTTTATTTTTGCGCCGAAAGGTATAAGACCCAGTTTAGCAAACTTAAAATGTTGAAGGCCGAATGGAATTCCTATAACCGTTATACAAAAAATTGCACCTATGACAAGATGTGTGATGGCTAACTCCCATCCAAATATGATGAGCCAGATAATATTACCAATCAATCCTCCTGCTCCAAAATTCCCAATTTCAATTTTCTTTCCGAAAGGCCATAAGACAAATCCTGCAATTTTGAAGCATTGAACACCGAATGGTATCCCAATAACTGTTACACACAAAACAAGACCTGCCAAAAACCACAAGATAGCCGCTATTATGCCTCCAAGCAGCAACCAAATAATATTGCCTATGATAGTCATTTATTGCCTCTTTCAGTTGTTATTGCCATTTTGACCTACTTAAAATATTTTTAACATATATTTAGGTTAAAGTTCAGCAGTATTTTAATTATAACAGGGGAGAGACATTTTTCGTAAGCATGAACCGGAGGCATCTGGAAGGCAGCTCAGAAATGCCCGGAAACGGGCTGGCGCCCGGCAGAACTGTTGGCAAAACGAACTTAATTTTGTAAAGGCATAGGAAGGTATGGGTCAGAGGGTTGGTATGGCAAAACTGGACAGTTTCGCCGGGATATTAACTAAGTTTCGCCATTGCATCCTTCACACGGGTGAGCCAGTGGCTTTCGGGAGTGATTTCCATTTCCTGGTAGAGAGACTCTGCTTTCTTCAGGCTTTCCATGGCTTCTTCCTTCCGGCCCGCATTGGCGAGAAACTCTCCAAGGTGAACGTACCCGACAGGGCTCCATAGTTTTAATTTGAGTTCCTCCCAGATTGAAATACCATGCCTAATCTGTTGCTCTGCCTCTTCAATAATGACCGAGGTCATTTCCTCCACCATGCTTCCAAGGAGGACCCGCAATGCCGTTCATGCACCAACAAAATATTTATTTTGTGAGATTTACGTCACATACCTATAAGTTTTAAACCTTCTTCAAGATTCAGATAAAGATTAGTTGTCCATCTATAACCTCGGATATCGTTGAACATCGCTAGCCTCGTCGAAACATAAATGATGGCATCATCAGCTTTCCCTTTTTTTACCTCGTAGATACTTATACATTCTATGCCTTGAAGAGTTGTTCGCACAGCAACAGGAACAATCGGTGCTGCTAAATTATCGTTATGAGGGTATTTTGTTATCGCTTCAATATACAGATTTGCCACTTCCTTTGCTTTAT
>CAZOPH010000005.1:0-38439 GCA_964581635.1 uncultured Smithella sp. | reverse complement strand
TTGAAAAAGACACTTATTTTTCCATGGGCGCCACCGATATCCGGGGGCCTTCCAAACTGGAGGGGACGGTTCACGTCAATGTTCAACTGATTCGCAAGTTCATGAAGAACTATTTCTTCAATGCCGCCGCTTATCCTCAGGTTATGCCTGATTTCTCTCATAAGGATGATATGTTTCTCTTCAATCAGGGGCCAACCAAGGGCCTGGGGTCCGTTCAATTCCATGACTACAAGCCTGTTTTCGAAGCGAAGAAGCAGCTTCCCAATGTAGCCATTTTCATCGGGCAGATTGAACTGTTCAAGGAACTGCTGGAAAAAGCCGGTCCGGACAAGGCCCAGGATATGGATCCGCTGTTTTCTCTACCGCTGGGAGAAATGTTTTCCATCGTGGTTTATGGGCAGCTGATTCTGGAGCAGGCCAAATTTGACAATATCGATCCTGACGTGCTCAACCAGGTCTTTGATTTCATGGTGCGCGACTTTGCGCGCTTCGCCCTGCAGATCTACGGAATGCATAATACCAAAGATGAACAGCGCGTCTATTGCAAAGACATCATGCTGATCAAGGCGGAAGGGGATGACGCCCAGTATGAAAGGGTCTGGAAAAAATATGTCTATGCCTTAAACGGCGAATATGCGATGAACGAATAGGGCGGTATTGTTATTGCCGGAAGCGTTATGGGTAGGATAAAAAAAGAGGGAGAGAACGTTACTTCTCTCCCTCTTTTTATTTTTATTGTGTTGTCCGGGCATCGACAATGAAATATTCCGTATCGCCGAAGCAACTTGTGGGAATGCCTTTATGCTGTTCGTACGTCAGGGCGACGCGTTTGCCTGCCATCTGGTTAATACGATCCGCCATCTTGTCATTCCGGATGCTGAAGAGGAATTTGTCGGGAATGGCGCCTGGCATGGTGACCATGGCCATTTCGCCTTCCC
Organism: uncultured Smithella sp.; assembly: GCA_964581635.1. Classification (GTDB taxonomy): domain Bacteria; phylum Desulfobacterota; class Syntrophia; order Syntrophales; family Smithellaceae; genus UBA8904. The sequence goes on along the minus strand of CAZOPH010000005.1, from coordinate 37,501 downwards.
AGGTTTTACAGATCCAGCCACTCTTGGAAAGCTTCTGAATATAACCAACCCGCTCGCCCTCGGAAAAACTCCAGGTAAGCGTCAGCCAGGTGTAGAGTATAGCGATAGCCGCAAGCGCCACGAAGAATCCTGCAAACCACAACAACCAACGCGTATTTTTCTTTTCCCCGAATTCGTTTTCCATCTTAAATTCTCCTGTTTGTAAATGATCAGCGAATAAGTTCGTTTGATAAGAACGAGCCGAAGTATAGATATTATGTTTTCCCATGTCAATGAGCTTATCGGCCCCGTGTCGGTTTCTTTCTTTTTACGCCGACTATTTTCGTGCTTTTTTCGAACCGCCTGTGGTCTTTTCTGCACCTTTTTTGGGTGCTGTTGGCTTTTTCCGGGTAAAGATGGATGCGATATGTTTACCTTCCTCTTCGCCGACTGGTTCTTTTCCGGTGGTGATTTGTGCTGAGTGGTGGTCAGCCGACCAGTTGAACATCACGGGTTTTTCATTTCGCAGCATATCCGTAACGGAAGAAAGATCAGAGCGGTGGAAACTTAGAAAAACAGTTCCACTGACGCTTTGCCGCGGGCCGGGCAGCGGGCCTGTTCTATCCACAAACGCGGCCATGCACAACAGCTTGTTTTGTGCGTCAAATAAATATAAAAAAGCAGCGTTTTCTGCATTCATGGCCCGAAACTCATACTGGTAATTCGTAACTTCTGCGCTGACATTCGGCATAAAGGGGTCTCCTTTCTGAAAATAATCATATCATCGAGTTTGTTCTGAGAATTTGACCATGATTCAAAGTTAAATTCAATATGATTTTGGGACGGTAACGATGACGTTAAGAATCTGACTGGAATGCAGGTGGCTTGTGACCGAAATCCTCGATCAGGCGCCACAAAATAATTGCCTGTCTGCTGAAGGTATGTTACCGTCACGCCAGCTTATTCCAGTATATATGGACGGCGAGGATCTCTGCATGAAAATACGGGTATTGGGTTGCTACGGGTCACAACTGCCTCATCACAATACAACAAGTTTCCTTCTTGAAAAAAGCATCTTGGTAGATGCGGGAACCGTTACAACAGTGTTGTCGTTGGAAGAACAACTCCGCATCGATTATGTTTTTGTAACGCACGCTCATCTGGATCATGTGCGCGACATCATGTTTCTTGTGGATAATCTTTATTACGCGAAAAGGAAAAGACCGCTGACGATCTGCAGCAGCCGGGGGATCATTGAAAGTCTCCATCGCCATTTGTTCAACAATGTTATCTGGCCGGATTTTTCAAAAATTCCCAGCACCAAAGCGCCGTTGATTAAGTTTGAGATTCTCGCGCCCGGCAGAAAAAAAATATTGGGCGATTGGCAGGTGCGGGCGATCGGTGTTCATCATACCGTGGAAACCATAGGATTTATGATGGAGACGAAAGGCAAGGCGGTTCTTTTCCTCGGTGACACAGGACCTACCGAGGGTGTCTGGAAAGTTGTCAGGGGGATGAAGCAATTGGAGGCGCTATTTGTAGAAACATCGCTGCCCAGTGGTATGCAAGGCATTGCAGATCAAACCGGGCACCTCACACCGATTACGCTCATGGGGGAGTTGAAAAAATTGAAAGACGTAAAGCTGAAGATTTATCTTTATCACATGAAGCCCCAGTATGCCGAAGCAATTCGCCGCGAAGTCACGGCAATTCACGATAAAAAAATCCACATCATTGAAGATGGTCAAGCCATCCAACTATAAGGACGGCAACCCCATGAATAAATTTAATCCCAGCGCCTACCTTTCCGGCCTGAATATTGACGTGATGCACTTTGGCCTGGAGGCAATTCGCGGGCTGTTGTCCCGGGTGGGATCTCCCCAGAACGCATTTCAGTCGGTTTTAATTGCCGGCACAAACGGTAAGGGATCCACCGCTGCCATGCTGGCTTCAATTTTGCAAAAAGCAGGCTTAAAAGTTGGTCTCTATACGTCGCCGCATTTAATCGATCTTCGTGAAAGAATTGTCATCAACGGAATAAAAATATCACGTAAGGACCTGGGAGAACTGATTGCCGAGATCAAAGATTGCACTGTGCAACCGGTGACGTATTTTGAATGTTTAACGGCTGTCGCGTTTCTTTATTTTTCCCGTTGTAAAGTGGACATTGCCGTTCTGGAAGTGGGCTTAGGCGGCAGGCTGGATGCCACCAATATTTGTCATCCGCTGGTTTCAGTCATTACCAATATCGCTTTGGAGCATACGGCTTATCTGGGTAAGACACTGGAAGCAATTGCCTGTGAGAAAGCCGGAATCATCAAAAAAAACGGAGTTTGTGTCACTGCCGCGACACAAAAAAAAGTCATCGATGTTTTTAGCGGGATATGCCACAAGCAGCAGGCTGAGCTTCTGCGCCTCGGCATTGATTTTCAAATGAAAATTCATCGGAATGAATCGATATCGTATGAAGGACAAAATCGTAAAATTAACCGGCTTACCGTGCCGCTGCGGGGGCCGCATCAATTGTCCAATGCGGCCCTGGCCCTGGCCACTATTGAAGTTTTGGGTCAGAAGGGTTACCAGATTGGTGATTCCGCCATTCAGAAGGGACTGGCGCAGACCCGCTGGGAGGCGCGACTGGAAATCTTGCGGTCAAATCCAGTATTCCTGCTGGACGGCGCGCACAATCCGGCGGGCATCGTATCGCTTTGCCGCGTATTGGCAAAAGATTTATTGGGCCGTCGGCTGATTTTAATCTTCAGCGCCCTGGCCGATAAGGATTATCGCCGGATGCTGCGCAAGATAGCGCCACTGGCCCATAAAACTTTTCTGCCGCCGCTTGTGACGAAGCGCGCTGTTGCGCCTCAGGTGCTGGCGACATTTCTGCAAAGTATGGGTTATCCGGCCCGAATGCCCGAAAGTGTGACTGCATCCGTTCGGCAGGCGCTACAATGCGCCGGCGAAAACGATCTAATCTGCGCTTGTGGTTCGCTTTATCTTGCCGGAGAAGTAAAACAGACATTTCATCAAATGTTTTCTTGTGGTAAGGAACGTGGCGCACGCAAGAGCGCGCAGTGTAAAACCTGAGGCGCAGGGAATGGTTATGATTATTCTCGCTGTGATTCAAGATAATTAAAAAAGGTTGATGAACTTGCCGATCAGATGGAGACAATATATCAGAGTGTTTGCCGGGGCGATTATCGCCTTGTGCGTCAGCGGTAATATTTATGCTCAGGATATTAAAGTGCCCGCTGATGCACCGGTGAAGATTGAAGCGGATAACATGGCCTATGATAATGATCGCGATGTTTATCTGGCCCAGGGCAGTGTTGTCATTCATTACGGCGATAGCGTTTTAACCGCCGCCAGCGTTGAATATGATCGGAAGAATAACCTGGCGACCGCCGAGGGCGGCGCATTTTTGAAAATGACCGAAGATTCTCTGCAAGGCGATAAAATCGTAGTGAATGTGGAAGACAAAACCGGTACGGCCTACAACTCCAAAGCCTTTTACGCACGCAATCATTTTTATATCAAAGGGGATAAAATCGAAAAAACCGGCGAAAATACCTATTCCATTGAACAGCCGGTGGCGACAACCTGCGACGGTGATTCTCCTGCCTGGCAGTTGATGGGTTCGAAAATGAAAGTCACCGTCGAAGGGTATGGCTGGGTAACGCATGCCCGTCTGGTGACGAAAGGTACGCCGGTGTTTTATACGCCGTTCATTGCGTTTCCCGCAAAAACCAAACGCCAGACAGGATTTCTACTTCCCTATCTGGCCTATTCAAGAGACAAGGACGGCGTTGATGTCGAGATTCCTTTTTTCTGGGCGATAAATCCTCAACTGGATGCGACCCTGTATTCACGCTATATTGAAAAAAGAGGATATCAACAGGCGGCGGAATTCCGGTATTTTGTGGGCAACCAGTCTTTTGGTACACTCTACGGCGACTACATGGAAGACAACAAACACGTCACAGAAACCATTAGTGACACGAAGAGTCGCGACTGGCAGGAAACACACAAACGTTGGTCTTATTATTTGAATCATCAAACGAATTTTGATTCACAATTTTATGTCCGGACGGATTTGCGCCGTGTTTCCGATTCCTGGTATTTTCGTGATTTCAACTCTCATAATTATTATTTGACGAATTACGCGGCTACAGAGGCAGACCCGTTTCAGAAAGTTCCTTTTCATGGTAAGGAGTCTCTCCCGTATCTGGAATCATCAGCCCGATTGTTTAAGGGTTGGAATAACTACACGCTGATGACTCGCGTAAGTTTCAGGGACGATTTTGCAGCGGTGAATAATGATCGGACGTTGCAGCAGTATCCGGAAATCATTTTGACCGGCATCAAACAGCCGCTTTTTTCTACGCCCGTTTATTATGAATTTGCGGGCAACTATGATTATTTTTACAGGGGCGAAGGGCAGAAGGGGCACTATGTGGATTTTACGCCGACGGTTTCTTTGCCTTTTAATATTTCCAACTACATGAAAATTACACCGCAAATCACTGTACAGGAAATCTATTGGAATCGTGACGATAATCAGGCTAATTCTGAAAATAGGAGCGGCGACCGGACGGTTTATAACGCTGGTCTGTCCATCAGTAGTCGGCTTTCCCGAGTCTTCGATGTCAATGTCCAGAACTGGGATAAAGTCCGTCATGAACTCAAGCCAGAAATTGTCTATTCCTATATTCCCAATATCCGGCAAGACAATATTCCCGATTATTTGCCACGAATCCGTTCGATGATAGATCCTTTCACGTCTTATACCATCAGTAATACAAATGCTTTGATGGAGCAAAACGCGGTGGCCTGGGCGCTGACCAATACGGTAACCGCCAGGGTGAAAAACAAAACTGGCGCGCCCAGTTATCTTGAATTGCTCCGTCTCAAACTGTTTCAGGTGTATGATATTAACGAGGCTAAAAAAGATATGACGGGGTCAACCACGGATAGGCGGCCCATGTCGGATTTCAGTATCGAGCTTGATCTGAAGCCCCATCCCTATTTCTCTTTTGCGGCCCGCAATAAATATAGCGTTTACAGCGGCTGGAAAGAAATGAACTATGATCTGGGCATCAACGATTGGCGCGGCGATAAGCTGACGTTTGGATACCGTTATACGATGGATTCCATTGAAGAGATTAATCTGGACTTAAAAGCAGTCATCACCGAGCGATTAAGCGGTAAATTAGTTGTTCGGCTTGATCAGTTTAACAATCAGACTGTGGAGAATACAGTTGGGCTGACCTATACCGAGCAATGCTGGGGGGTGGGAATGGACTACACCAAGACACACGATGATGATAGAATTATGCTGAAAGTATCCCTGGCCGGATTAGGTATATTTTGAATTTAATGATGGATTTGTCTTCTATGGCTTGAGCTTTTAGCCATTTTGGTTATCAGATCTGACCGGCATAGCTGATTATAGGGTATCCAAATATTTTTCTTGACAAACAGACGGGAATTGCATAGCTTGCGCTTTCAAATTTTTCACTAAGTGGCGGTTTATTATGAAAACATTTTCAGCGAAGGCAGAAGAGACAAAACAAGACTGGTATGTCGTCGATGCATCCGGCAAAGTACTGGGGAGGCTGGCCAGCGAGATCGCCCTGCGCCTTCGGGGCAAACATAAAGCTATTTATACGCCGCATGTCGATACAGGCGATTTTATTGTGGTGGTGAATGCCGAAAAGATTATTCTAACCGGTAAAAAGCTGACCGATAAGATTTATTATTCCTATTCCGGTTACCCGGGAGGTTTAAGAGAAACAGCCGCCGGTAAGATGCTGGCGGAAAAACCGGAAAATCTCATTCGTATTGCTGTGGCCGGGATGTTGCCGAAAAATAATCTGGGAAGAAAAATGCTGAAAAAACTGAAGGTTTACAGCGGTAATGCGCATCCACATGAGGCTCAGTGTCCACAGGTCTTAGCGGTTTAATTTGCCTCAAACCCTGAAGAATTGATTATTATTGATATTGGGAGAAGTCATGACAGTACAACGTTTTTATGCAACAGGTAAGAGAAAGAGCGCTATTGCCCGTGTCTATATGAAAGCAGGTAGCGGCAATATCGTGGTTAATAAGAGAAATTATGAGGAATATTTTTCCCGTCCCAGCCTGAAGATGATTATTCGTCAGCCTCTGGATATTACGGGTAAGAACGATCAGTTTGATTTTTATATCAATGTCGGCGGTGGTGGCGTTGCGGGACAGGCGGGAGCTGTCAAACATGGCATTTCCAAAGCCCTTCTGGAATATGACGCCGAGTTACGCCCCATACTGAAAAAGGCAGGTTTCTTAACACGTGACGCCCGGGTCGTGGAAAGAAAGAAGTATGGACAACCGGGAGCCCGCAAGAAATTCCAATTCTCCAAACGCTAAACATCCGAGGGGGGCTGTCAGGCCTCCCTTTTTTTTGGAGTTTTTATGAAAATTAAAACAGCAATTTTCGGAGCCAGCGGTTACACAGGGCAGGAACTCATCAGGATTTTATCCGGCCATCTGCAGGTGGAATTGGTAGCCGTTACCTCTAGGCGCTATGCCGGCGTGAAGGTTTCGGAAGTGTTTCCCTCGCTTTTTGGTTTGGCATCACTGAAATATTCAAACGCCAGTCCCCAGGAGATTGCCAGGCTCTGCGATGTCGTTTTTCTGGCTCTTCCGCACGGCGTTTCAATGGATATTGCCCCGGTCTTTATTCAGGCGGGCAAGAAGGTGATCGATCTTTCCGCTGATTATCGTTTGCGGGATCTGGCTACTTACGAAAAATGGTACACCAAGCACAGCAGTGCCGATCTTTTTAGGCAGGCGGTCTATGGGCTTCCTGAGCTCTACCGGCAGAAAATCGAGAAATCTCAGTTGATTGCCAATCCTGGTTGTTATCCGACCAGTATCATTCTGGGCCTGGCGCCTGCGCTGAAAAACGATCTTTTGGATTTATCCACGATCATTGCCGATTCGGCTTCCGGTGTGAGCGGTGCAGGCCGTGACCCCCAGATCGGTTCACTTTTTTGCGAAGTGGACAGCGGATTTAAAGCCTATAAAGTCGGCAAGCATCGGCACACGCCTGAAATTGAGCAGGAGGTAAATGCGTTGGCCGGGGCAGAATTTGCTATTTCATTCACGCCGCATTTATTGCCGGTAAAAAGGGGTATTTTGAGCACGGTTTATGCGACGCTGAAAAAAGATATTTCACCGGCGGATCTCCATGCTCTGTATGAATCATTTTACGAAACGGAAAAGTTTGTGCGGATATGCCCTGTCGGAACGTATCCCAATATCTCGTCTGTATGCGGATCAAATTACTGTGATATCGGTTTAACGGTTGATCCACGGACCAAACGGGTGATTATTATTTCCGCTGTTGACAATTTGATTAAGGGAGCGGCCGGACAAGCCGTGCAGAACATGAATCTGATCTGTGCTCTGCCTGAAGACAGTGGTTTGCAGATGGCCCCGCTTTATCCTTGATGAAAGTAGATCAATATGCCCCAAAAAATTTTTAATACGAAAACAAGACAAAAAGAAATCCTTCAACCGATCAAAGAAGGCGTCATTGGTATGTACGTTTGCGGCATTACAGCCTATGATGTTTGTCATATCGGTCATGCCCGCGCCGCAGTGGTATTTGACGTGATCTTTCGGCACTTGAAAGCGCGCGGCTACGACGTGACGTATGTCAAAAACTTTACCGATATTGATGATAAAATCATTGATCGGGCAAATAAAAAAGGTGTTGGTATTGATCAAATAGCCGAACGGTATATCCAACTGCATGACGAAGATATGGCTGCGCTCAATGTTTTAACCCCGACCGTGACGCCGAAGGCCACAGAACATATGGCGGATATGATCGCTCTGATTTCAACATTAGAAAACAAAGGGATCGCTTACGTTGTGGACGGCGATGTGTTCTTTTCAGTCAACAACTTTCCCGCCTACGGTGGATTGTCGGGACGTCATCTGGATGACCTCATGGCTGGTGCCCGTGTGGACATCAACGACAAGAAAAGAAACCCGCTGGATTTTGTCCTCTGGAAAAAGAGCAAGGAAGGTGAGCCTTTTTGGGAAAGTCCGTGGGGAAAGGGCAGGCCGGGTTGGCACATTGAGTGCTCGGCCATGAGTCGGCGTTATTTGGGTGAAACTTTCGATATTCACGGGGGTGGTGAAGATCTGGTTTTCCCGCACCATGAAAATGAAATCGCTCAGTCCCAGGCTGCAACGGGGAAACCCCTGGCTAACTATTGGATGCATAACGGCTTTGTCAAAATCAACGCGGAGAAGATGTCCAAGTCGTTGGGGAATATCTTTCCGGTTCGGGATATCATCAAACAATATCATCCCGAGGCCCTACGCCTGTTTATGCTCCAGAGCCATTACCGCTCGCCGGTGGACTATTCGGATGCGTCACTCAAGGAAGCCAGAACGGCTCTTATTCGTTGTTATACCGCCCTACAACTGATGAAAGAAACTCGGGCAGGGTTTGCTCAAGGGGAAGAGACGGTTCTGCCTGCCAAGCAGGAGTACGTCAGTAAATTAAACGATTTGAAAGATAAATTTGACGCCGCGATGGACGATGATTTTAATACGGCGCAGGCTCTGGGATATATTTTTGACGCTGCCCGGTTGATCAATAACGTGATGACTGCGGAAAAGAAGATGTCCCTGCCGGCCAAACGGGTCATTCTGGAGGCCGCAGCAGGTATATTTACGCATTTTGGTTCTGTGCTGGGTGTTTTTCAGTCTGATCCGGATATCTTTTTTCATGCTGACCGAAACATTGAAGTCGGGAAGCGTGGTCTGGATGTTTCCCAAATAGAAGCACTGATTCTAGAGCGGCAAAAGGCCCGTGGAGAAAAAGATTGGAGCCGGGCTGACGAGATCCGCCAAGAACTGGCTTTGCAAAATATTACGTTGAAGGATTCGGCAGGCCGGACAACCTGGTCGATCGAGTAGGAAGTAAGTCTGCCGATTTTTCCACGTCCAATCCATAAAAGTGTTCTTAATATTTCTTTCCTGATTACCGAAATATATGGGAAAAAAAGGGGCAATGGTATATACTTCCTCCAATTGAAGTTCTTCTTTATATGAAATAAAATACCTTGTTTACAGTGAGGCTGCACATGAAAAATATATCCGGTAAATGGCCAGTATTCGTCATCATCATCTTTGGACTTTTTGTTATTTTTGGACCGTATTCCGACAGCAAGGTTTCTGTACGGGACAAGAACATTTACAAAGAGATTAAAACATTCAACGAAGTTTTGGATATGGTGCAGAAAAACTACGTGGAAGAAATAGATTCGTCTGTTTTGATTCAGGGTGCGATCAATGGCATGATAAAATCCCTCGATCCTCACAGTGCGTTTATGACGCCGGACGTGTATAAGGAACTGGAAGTGGAGACGCAGGGGCGTTTTGGCGGAATCGGCATTGAAATTACAATATTGAAAGATGTTTTGACCGTTGTCTCTCCCATTGAAGATACCCCGGCATTTAAGGCGGGTGTTAAATCCGGTGATCAGATCATCAAAATCGATGGCAAATCTACAAAAGATATAACCATCATGGAAGCCGTGAAAAAGCTGCGCGGCCCGAAGGACTCGAAAGTCACCATTACGATTCTGCGGGAAAATATGACACAGCCCAAAGACATCGTTCTGACACGGGCGGTGATCCAGATTAAGAGTGTCAAATCAAAAACATTCGATGACCATATCGCTTATATCCGTATTGCATCCTTTCATGAGCGGACATCCGATGATCTTCGCAAAGCGCTGGCTGATGTGAGTGCGAAAACAACTCCGATGCAGGGACTGGTACTGGACTTAAGAAATGATCCGGGCGGACTTTTGAATCAAGCTATTGAAGTTTCTGATATGTTTTTAAAGTCGGGTATGATTGTTTCCACCCGTGGCCGAGCGAAAAACATGGAAACCAAAACAATGGCCCGGGATAATGGTGGCAAGGAATTTACGGTTCCCATGGTTGTTCTGGTGAATGAAGGCACGGCGAGCGCGGCGGAGATTGTGGCGGGTGCGCTGCAGGATAACGGTCGGGCGCTGATTGTGGGGACACAGACCTTCGGCAAAGCGTCCGTGCAAACGGTGATTCCCCTGGAAAACGGTTCCGCACTGAAATTGACGACCGCCCGGTATTACACGCCCAAGGGCAGATCGATACAGGCCGAGGGGATTAAACCCGACATTATCGTAAAGTTGGTGAAGCCGTCCGAGGAGCCTGAAAATCCTCTGGAGGAAAGACTCCGGGAAAAGGACCTCAAGGGACATATTAAACCGGCCAAAGAAGACGGCACGCGGCTGGAGGAAAACAATAACGTGGATGGCCTCAAAGAGGTTTCTGATTTGACCAAAGACAATCAGCTAAAGACGGCCATTGATATTTTAAAAAGCTGGCATATCATGAAAAAGAATCTGGCCAACTGATGCCGTTTTCAGAGGGGCACGGATATTGTCAGCCATGAAAAAGAAAAAAAAGAACCACGTATTAACAACAGTTTTAGTCGCACTGATTGTCTTGTCCATTACTGCGATAACTTACGTGATACTGTTTCATCAGGAAGAGATGGTGTTGGTCAAGCAGCCGCCTGCGCAGAAGAAACAAACAGCGCAGCCGAAGGCGAAACGAGCGAAGCTTCCGTTACGAGAAGCGCGTGAAAAAGACAAACAAATTCTTCCTGCGCCTCAATCTGCGGTGAAATCTCCAGAGAAAGAACAGGTTGTTATTGCCAAAATAAAACCCCTTCGTTTGCCGTTAAAACAGGTAGCAATTATTATTGACGACATAGGTTACGATATGACGCCGGTGCGTGATCTTTTGAGCATCGATGCAGATATTACGTTTGCCATTTTACCGCTTCTTGCCCACTCACGGGAAGCGGCGGATGTGTTGCATAAGGCCAATCGTGAAACATTGCTGCATCTGCCCATGGAGCCGCTTTCCTACCCGAAGGAAAAACCGGGCAGCGGCGCTCTTTTTTCGGATATGAATGATGAAGAACTTATCTTTCAGCTGGAAAAAAATCTGGCTTCCGTTCCTCATGCCGTCGGTGTCAACAACCACATGGGTTCCAAATTTATGTCCAGTGAGAGAAATCTAGTGCCGGTTTTTAAACAGCTGAAAAAAAGAAATTTATTTTTTATCGATTCACGGACAACCTATGGTTCAAAAACAACGGAGGTTGCGCAAAAAGTTCATTTAACCGTTGCGTCACGCACGGTCTTTCTGGACAATGACCGCAACTATTCAAAAATTTATCAAATCCTGGTGGATGTGGCCGAGGCGCCGGCCGGTAACGCGATGCCTATCGTGATCGGTCACCCCTATCCCGAGACGATTCGGGCGCTCAAAGATGCCCATAAAGTCTTTCAGGAAAAGGGGGTTTCGATTATTCCGGTCTCGAAACTGATCAAAAAGAAAACAACGGAAAACGCATCCTAATAAACGATTTTTCACGGGATGGAGGCGTTGAGGGCAACCATACGCTATGCAAAAAAAACTCATCAATTTCATAACCTGCTGTTTGCTTCTCCCCGCGATATTTTCTGGCTGCACTTTTTTGTCAGGAAGCCATCCATTATCTTATCCGTCCGCTCCGGAAAATTATTCCGGGGCGGCCGCCTATCATTATTCGCTGGCTGTTCTGTTGAGGCTGGATGGCGATCTAGGGGGGGCTATCGATGAACTGAAACAGGCGCTCTCGATTCAGCCCGATTCCCCTTATCTTACCACCGAACTGGTTTCGATGTATGTCGAGAACAGTAACGTCGATCTTGCCTTGTCTCTGGGTGAGTCATCTCTGGCTAAAAATCCCGGTAACACTGAGCTGCGTTCGATTATGGGTGGTTTGTATTTTAACTTACACGAATATGATAAAGCGATTCGGGAGTATCAGACCATTATCGAGATCGATCCGAAGAATCTGGTTGCCTATTTGTACCTGGCGACCATCTATGCCCAGGAAAAAAAGTATGATTCGGCGGAGAAGGCTTATCGAAGAATGCTGGCCATAGATCCTGACAATATTATCGGGATGTATTATTACGCAAAAACACTGACCCAAATGAACCGTTGGGCGGAGGCAGAGGCTTTATACCATAAAATAACTTTGCAAGGGCCGGCGTTTGAAGCAGCCTGGCTGGGGCTTGCCGCACTATACGAAACTCAAAACAAGCATAATGAAGCCATTGGCGTTTACCGCCGCTATTTAGAAATTAATCCCGCCCGGATAAATTTCCGAATGAAGATAGCCGATCTGCTGGTTAAGGCGAATAAGCGCGAAGCGGCGGAAAAAGAATTGCAGGAAGTTTTGAAAACGGATCCCGCCAACCGGCAGGTACGCACTGCGCTGGGGCTCTTATACTATGATATGCGACGGTTTGATGCGGCGGCCGTTCAATTTTCGTCTCTTCTGGAAACAGCGCCAAACGACGACAAATTGCATTATCTTCTAGCCAATGTTCTGGAGCAAAAAGGTGATTTGTCTGCGGCGCGGGCGGAGTATCAAAAAATATCTACGGTGTTTGAATTATATGCCAATGTCCAGATCCACACGGCTATGATTTTCAAGAAAGAAGGCCGGCTCGATGACGCCATCCTGGTCCTGACCCAAGCCATCCAGAAGAAAAATGATCAGGCCATTCTATATCTCTATTTATCATCGCTGTACGAAGAACAGAAGAGCTTTGCGGTGGCTGAAAAAACAGTACTGGAAGGCATTGGGCGCTTCCCGCGCAATGCGGATCTTCATTATGTCCGTGGTTCAATCCTGGAGAAAATGAACCGTTTTGAGGAAAGCATCAAATCCATGGAAACCGTGCTGGATATTGATCCACAAAACGCAGATGCACTTAATTTTATCGGATATTCCTATGCCGACCGTGGGATTCATCTGGACCGGGCCGAACAAATGATTATCCAAGCATTAAAGATCAAGCCGGACAACGGATACATTCTAGACTCGTTGGGCTGGGTGCATTTTAAAAAAAATCAATACGACAGCGCCCTGAAACATCTGAAAAGAGCACGGGAGTTATTGCCGGATGATGCTAATATTATGGAGCATCTGGGAGATGTTTATCTAAAAATCGGAAAGGATAAAGAGGCGCTGGAATACTACCGGAATGCCGTAAAAATCGATTCCGACAACAGTACGCTGAAAAAGAAACTCGACGCGCTGATCAATAAAAAATAGAGTCGGCAAAACCTGCGTCAAATTTTCTTAGAAAGTGTTTTTGGCATGTGTGATCGACGTTTTCCTTACAAACGAATCCTGATGGTTCTGTTGCTGTCGATGCTGGCTTGCGGATGTGCCGGAAAGGCCGTTAGGGGGTCGGGCATTCCGCCAAAATCTTTAGAACTCACTGCAACTATTCATGAAACGGAAAGAATGGTCGCCACTGCGCGGCTTGACCTGACGACGGCCCAGGGACATTATCCAATAAGAGCCGCGTTGATTTTGCAGAAGCCTTCCTACTTTCGACTGGAAGCGCTGCCCGTGATTGGCACGCCGGATTTTTTTCTGGCCGCCACATCGGATGAAATGAGGATCTTTATTCCTTCGCAGGGCGAGTTTTATGCAGGGAAACCCTCTGCCGAGAATTTGGCGCGATTCTTACCCTGGGCTTTTAAAATCGAAGATATTGTCGCTATTTTTTCCGGAGACTATCCGCCGCTTCCCGGAAATAAATTGTCTTATGAAAGTTATATCGAAGATCATTTGTTGCGGATTTTGATGACGACCTCAGCAGGTGCTTCGCAAACCGTCTGGAAGAACAAGAACGGAACGATGGCAAAACTGATCCGCAATGGAACGGACGGCAAAGAGATTTACCGGGTGTTGTATGAGGATTATGAACCGGCGAGTCGTCTGCCCGGAAAAATCATCATCGAAATGGCAGATCACATAACGTCCGTTACTACAAAATTCATGGATGTTAAAATCGAAAAGGCGACGGACCTGTCGGTCTTTGAATTGTCTGTGCCGGCGGGAATGAAAATAATCAAACTGGATTAACGATTTTGAAAGGTGTCCGAAAGGAGCGAAAAATCTTTCGTCTTTCCAGGGAAGATGAATCTCCGGATTCCCTGGCCGTTGCTTTGGTCGGCAGAGAACGCTCTCATAAAAAAAGGGGCTTTATGCACAACATAGCCCCTTTGAAGTGTATTGTATCCAGCGCTACTTGATTTCTTGAAGTTTCGTGCGCGCAATCCGCGCCTGACTTGTATTGGGATAATCCTTAATGACCTGCTGCAGAAGCAGTTTGGCGCTTGCCTTATCGCCCAGATTATGAAAGGAGATCCCCTGCTTTAACAGGGCGTAAGGGACTTTATTGCTGCTGGGGAATTTCTTGGTCACTTTTTCATATTCCAGAATGGCTTTTTCATATTTCTTTTCAAAAAAATAACATTCGCCAATCCAGAACTGGGCATTATCGGAGTACTCACCTGACGGATAGGCGGCCAGGAAGCCTTGAAAAGCTTCTCTGGCTTTAGGGTAATTGCCGTTTTTGAAGGTCTCATAGGCCGCCGCGTATGTTGCCGCTTTGCCCTGCTTGCCTGAAGGATCTTTGGCTGAAGCAGAACTATCGGTGTCGCTTGCTGAATCTTTTTTGCCGATTTCCAGAAAATTTTCAATGAAATTGATCTTCAGGAGCAGACTGTCAAGCTTTTCCTTGTTGTCTTTGAGGGTATCCCGGGACGTCTCCTTCTTCAATGTTTCAACTTCGCCGCGTAATTGTTGGACCTGATCGCGCAGTTCCGTAAAGTCCGCGCCGGCATTGGCCTGCCCTTTACGCAGGGAAGCCAGGGTTTCGGTATTTTTCTCCTGATCTTTTTGCAGCGCAGCGATCCGGGTATTTACAGCGACAACTTTTTCTTCCATCTGCTGGTTTAATTCCGAACGGACCATCTTTAAATCGGAAGAGGTCGCGCAACCGGCCACTGCAAAAACAACAACTAAAAACATCAGATAAAGAGCGTTTTTCAAAGCCATCTCCTGTGTTAATTATTTTAAAAGAAACTGTACGCGTCTGTTCTGCGCCCAAGCTTCTTCCGTGCTGCGGGGATCCAGCGGGCGTTCTTCGCCGTAGCTGATGGTTTCAATACGCGATGCGTTGATCCCCAGATTGCTCAGATATTGCTTGGTTTCCTGCGCCCGTCTCTCGCCCAGTGCCATATTGTATTCGGTGGTCCCTCTTTCATCGCAGTAACCTTCAACAACGATGGTGGCGCTGCTGTTCTTTGTGAAGATTGCGGCGTTTGCTTTTAATATTTCACGAGCATCGGACCGGATATTGGATTGGTCATAATCGAAATAGATGTTTTGAATGTTCAGGTCGTTGAGGGCTGCCGCATTCTTTTTTTCTCTGGCCTCTTTCGCGGCCTGGGCTTTCAGAGCGGCTTCCCGGTCTGCCTGTTCTTTCGCCCGTCGGGCGGCCTCATCATCTGTCACGGTGACCGGCGCCTGTGCGGGACCTGCCTTCTGTTCCTGGACGCCCTCATCCTTCACAACGGCTTGTTTTTCCGCACAACCGCTGAACATGGTTAAACCCAGTGAAAAAACAATTAATAACCCGAGAAGTGTTAAATATTTTTTCATGATACTCTCCTTTCTTGATGAGGATGAATCGTCCACAAGTTGTGTTGAAGCTTCAACATAACTTGCCGGCGAACGTCAATAAAAACAATATAAAACGCAAGGACATGGGATATTTTGATGAAGGGGACACCCGGCAACCCCTTTGCTTTTCAACGTCCTTATCAAATTCTATATTGACCATGATGTTTTCTATACGGCAAAGGGTGAAAAATAACAACCCCAACATCAAATAAATTTTTTATTAAAATCTGGGTGACCAGGACGGCATGACTAAATGATCTTTGCTTTCCCTGAGGATGCGCGCATTCAGGCCGTTTGAATTCATAATAATCAGGCGGCTTTTTGAGCCTTGCCGGGAACTGAAAACAATTTGTCTGCCGGAAGGAGACCAGGATGGATATTCATTATCCGCAGCATCGAATGTCAACTGAATAGGATTGGAGCCTTCCTCGTCCACGGAGAAGATCTGATAATTATGATTGATGAGGCCTTCATAAGCAATTTTGCCGCCGCGGGGAGACCAGGAAGGAGATGTGTTGTAATTGCCTTCAAAAGTAATTCGTTTAACGTTGTTGCCGTCCGTATCCATGACAAAGATTTGCGGCGAGCCGGAGCGATTGGAAACGAAAGCGATTTTTTTGCCGTCAGGCGACCAGGCCGGAGAGACATCAATGGAATAATTGCGGGTTAAGCGCTTGAGCGTCATCGTGTCAATATCCAGAACATAGATTTCTTCATTGTCGTCCTTGCTCAGTGTCAGCAATAGTTTTTTGCTGTCTGGAGAAAAGGAGCCGCATAAATTAAGACCTTTGAACGAAGAAATCTTTTTTTCTTTTCCGGTTTTCAAATGACGGAGATAAACCTCCGGCCGGCCGCCTTTGTAGGACGTGAAAGCGAGATATTGACCATCCGGCGACCAGCGCGGCGCCGCGACAATATTTTGATGATCGGTCAGGTTTTTCAAGTTGGATGCATCGTAGTCCATTGTGTAAATATCAGACCGGCTGCTTTTTTTCGTCACGAAAGCAATTTTTGTATTGAAGTCGCCTTCATCTCCCGTCAGCGCAAGCAGGATATCGGCGGCGATGGCGCGGGCCATAGCCGGCAAGTCTCCGGTTTTGCCTGAATATTTTTTATTAAAAAGAAGCTGGCCGCGTGTGACATCGTAAAGACGGCTCTGCACGAAGGCATCATTTGGGCTGGTGATCATATCGCCACGGAGCAGAAAATCCGCGCCGAGGACGGACCAGTCGGAAAAACGAATGGTTTCCGGCGTCCCGGGTTCAACGCCTTCCAGAAAACTTTTTTTGTCTAAGATATTAAAGATTCCCGACAGGGCGAGGTCATGCCGAATGTGGTCGGCAAGGGCGGTATGGACATCGGATGATGCGTCTGTCCCTGTTTTTTTATTTTGAAAATCACAAATGGCTATGGGGAATTGCTGAAAACCGGGTGAGTCAATATCAATATATACCTTAGCGAATGCTGTGTGATGCATGCCGCAGGCACCTAACAAAATGAAAAAGATGAGGAGCTTGAAGAAAAATTTTTTTCTCATGATTGGGGCAGGACCTTTTTGGTTTTCTAGCGTAATTCCGCGGAATGAAAGCGGATGCCGATTTCAATCGATCGACTGTTCACCCATCCCGCAAGCGGGGGAAAGGGAGCTGATTTTTTAACGGCTCGCAGCGCAGACTCGTCAAAATAACTATGACCGGAACGTTTTTCAAACCCGATATATTCCAATGCGCCGCTTTGCGCAATTCTAACCTCAATAATGGTTTCCACATTTTTTTTGGGCATTAACGTTGCCGGTAATGTCCAATTTTTTTTGATTCTCGACCAGATAAAACGGTTGTAATCGTTTGTTCGCGATTGATTTTCGGCCGAAGCGGTTGGGGAGGCGCCAGGGGGTTGGGAGACGGGCGGCGCCTTGCTCGTCTTGTTGTTCTCCCCGTCGGAAAGTTCTTTTTGCTTGATGGCGCTGATTGCTTTTTCAATGTCCGGTTTGTCGGTTTCGACTTTTTTGATCAGGGGCGCAGTTTCCGAAGCGGTAGGCTTACGCTTCAGAATTACGGCGTGGTCCGGTTGGGATGGTTGCAGCAAATTCTTGGGCCCGGAGGCCTCCGGGGGCGATCGCAAAACTTCGGGATCCACCAATGCGACGGAATAAGGTGCGCCAAAAGTTAACGGCCTTGATGCACCAGGCACGGTCACGATAACGGCTGCAATAACAATCAAGTGAAGTAGCAGGGAGGCGAGAAACATATTGTAGGGAATGCCGGTATTGCCGAAGGGGTTCTGATGGGGCATCCGGGACGTCATTTTATGCCCTCGGGCGGTTCGGTAATCATGCCGAGTTTATCGACACCTGCCTTACGTATTTCCGACATCACTTCCACCACAAAGCCGTAAGGGACATTTTTGTCAGCGCGTAGAAAAACCTCCCGGTCAACGCGTACGGCGAAAATTGCGGCAAGCTTCGCGTCGAGATCCTGAAGCGGCATCCGGGTTTTGTTTAAGAAAATTTCTTTGTTTTCGTTAATGCTCAAGACCAGTTTTTCTTCCGCGAGATCGATACTTTTTGACTTGACGCGCGGCAGGTTGACATCAATGCCCATAGAAAGCATCGGCGCGGTGACCATAAAGATGATGAGGAGCACAAGCATTACGTCAACCAGCGGTGTGACGTTAATTTCCGCCATAGATTTTCTGTCGTTATTGCTTGAGCGTGTCGGTCTCATAACCTTTAAGCCTGAATAAAACTCATTTACGAATGAGATAACGTTCGACGATATTTAAAAATTCGTCGGCAAAGTTATCCATTTCCTGAACCATTGTTTTGGATTTATTCAAAAAATAATTATAAAAAATAACGGCCGGGATGGCTGCGGCCAGTCCCGCCGCTGTGGCGATCAGCGCTTCTGAGATGCCGGGAGCGACAACGGCCAGCGTCGCCGAACCGCGCGCACCGATGGCTTTGAAAGTTTCCATAATCCCCCAGACGGTGCCGAATAACCCGATGAAGGGGCTGGCGGAACCGGTTGTGGCCAGAAATCCCAATGCACTCTCCAGTTTAGTCATTTCCGTGTTGGAGGCTCGGTTGAGCGCGCGCTGCACATTATCCAAAGAAGAGAGGCTGATTTCTTCGCTGCGGATTGCTTCTTTCGACAGCTTATTCATTTTGGTCAGTTCCGTATAGCCGACACGGAAAACTTCCGCCGTTGTTGAACATGAATATTTCTTTGCCGCCGGGAGAACATCGGAGAGCTTATTGCTGTGCTGATACTCAGAATCAAAAGCCTCATTTTCTTTTCTGATTTTTCGATAATATTTGAATTTTAGAAAAATGATCGTCCAGGAAACGACGGAGAGAACAAGCAGGATCAACAGAACAAATTTGACCATCAAGCCGGCATCTAAAATCATGCCTAAAAGAGAGCCATGAAAATTGCTTCCTATACCTAAAGACCCAATATCTTTCAATTTATTATCTCCAAAAATGGTTTTAAAATTTGCGTTGTAACCTAAAGGAAAAAAAGGGGCTTGTCAATACATCTTTTTCTACAAGGTTAAAGTGCTTCCGGTGGAAAGGCAGTGATGTTGTCAATTTGCACCGTATTGGTCAGAATCATCATCATCCGGTCGATGCCGAGTGCGATGCCGGCGGCTTTAGGCATGGTGGCTAGGGCCTGCAGAAACTTATCGGGCATGTCGTAGCGCGCCCAGTTTTTTTTGGCTCGTGCCTGCTGTGCTTCCTCAAAACGCCGTCTTTGTTCATCCGCATCGGTCAATTCCGAAAAGCCATTGGCGATCTCCATGCCCCCGATGTAAAGTTCGAAGCGCTCCGCAACAGTCGGATCGCGCTTTTTTGTTTTTGCCAGTGCCGCCAATTTGGCCGGGTAATCATACAGAAATGTTGGATGGTCGGCGCCCAAGAGAGGTTCGATATACTCTACCAGAATTTCATCAAATCTGTCTTGAACCAGCGCTTCCTGGCAGCTCAGGGGCGCATACCTGAAAAAGGCGTCAGCCACCGTGATTCTTTCCCAACCGGACGCGAAATTTATTTTTTTATTTTGCCAGATAATGCGCTGGTCGTATTCCAGGGCCTTCAATCCGGCAATGAGCATGGCCTCGCATTGTTCCATAAGTTGATGGTAGTCAAATTGCGCGACGTACCATTCCAGCATTGTAAATTCCGGCAAGTGTCTGCTGCCTCTTTCATCGGTGCGAAAGCATTTGCAGAACTGGAAGATCCTGGGATAGCCCGCAGCCAGCAGTCTTTTCATGCAGAGCTCGGGGGAGGTCTGTAAAAACCAGTTGCCTGATGGAATAGCTTCAATATGCTCTTCCGGAGCGGGAGAGGGGATTCGAATGGGTGTTTCGACTTCCAGAAAATGGTGCTGAATAAAGAAATGACGGATGCCTTGAATGAACTTGGCTCGCAGGTGCAGAGCTTGCGACTTGCGTGCTAGACAGAAGTGATCATCCTGGTGGATTGTATTCAAATCGAATCAGCCTTTGACGCGTGTCAAGTATTCTCCCGTGCGTGTGTCAATGCGGATTTTTTCTCCTTCGGTGACAAAGGTCGGCACAAGAATCGTGTAGCCTGTTTGTACCTTGACCGGTTTGGTCGCACCGGATACCGTGTCACCTTTCGCCCAGGGTTCGGCTTCCGTGACGACCAGTTCAACAAAATTGGGCAGGCTGATTCCGATAGGTCGGTCTTCAAAAAGCAGGATTTCCACTTCGATGTTGTCGAGTAAAAAGTTTACCGCATCTCCGACTTGTGCTTCCGTCAGGTAAACCTGTTCGTAGTTTTCATTGTCCATGAAACAATATTTGTCGCCTTCTTTGTAAAGATACTGCATTTTCTTTTCGCGCAGATCGGCCGCTTCAAAGTTATCGACGGAGCGGAAGGTGCGTTCGAACTGGTTGCCGTTGAGCATATTTTTGAGCTTGGTGCGGTATAGAGCCTGTCCTTTGCCAGGCTTGACGAAGTTAAATTCGGTAATGATGTAGGGTTCGTTATCGATTTTTAAGCGTAGCCCTTTTCTTAAGTCACTGGCGGTGTACATAACTGCTAATCTCCTTGGTTATCGTTTCTTTGGTAATTCATGAATTTACTTGTGTTCTTCCTAATCTAATTATTCAAAATTGTCAAAAAAATCTTGATGTTTTCGTATATCATTTTTTATCGATCTCGACATCGACAGAAGGGGGACTTTTCCTGCCTGTCCCGGCAGGTCGGCCACGTATTGCGGCATCGCCAGTCCAGAGCAATGCCGACGGAGTTTTTCCATCATCGTCAGGCCGGATTTGATTTCTGTGCGAAAATGGCCGCAGCCTTTCACCGGTTCGCAGTGAAAAAGGTAATAAGGGCGAATGGATATCTTTTGCAGCCCGTATAACAGGCGCTGCATGACGTCGGGTGAATCATTGATGCCTTTGAGTAAAACCGATTGATTCGAAACGGGGATGCCTGCTTCCTGAAGCATGTTACAGGCTCGTGCGGCGTCCGGTGTAATTTCTGAAGGATGATTAAACTGTGTGTTCAACCACAAGGGCCGGTAGCGTTTGAGTATCCGGCAGAGATCTTTCGTGATTCTCATCGGCAAAACGACAGGCATGCGGCTGCCGATGCGCAGCACCTCGATATGCGGCACGGATGCGAAAGAGCTCAGGATCATCTCCACCTTTCCGTCGTCGTAAGTCAGAGGGTCGCCGCCGGAAAGAATGACTTCCCGGACTTCGGGTGAGCCTGCCACATAGCGAACCATTTTCCCCAAGCGACTTTCCAGGGTGGATGTTTCCGGGCGTGCCCAGGAACGCTTGCGATTGCAGTGCCGGCAATAGGTAGCGCAGGTTTTCGTGACAATGGCCAGAACGCGGTCACGGTAACGATGGATCAGTTTCGGCGCCGGCATACAGCCGTCTTCATTCAGCGGATCCTCCGGGTAATGGGGTAACATGGAAACTTCTTTCACATCCGGAATGCATTGCAAAGCCAGCGGATCGTTTTCATCATCTTGCTGAATGAGTGACAAGTAGTAAGGGGTGATTGCCATAGGATAGAGTGAAAGCACAAAACGAAATTTTTCCATCTGGGGCATCGGTTTGCCGAAAATCCTGGCCAATGCTGCTATGGATGTGACGCGGTTTTCAAATTGCCAGCGCCAGTCTCGCCAATTTTGGATGGACATATGGGAGAAGTGAGAAAACAGGATTTTTTTATTCATAAAATTTCAAACCATTTGCAGCGATTTGCGTATCACAATTTCTCATCCGTGCAAAGAAAATCAATTCGCACCGGAGGTTAAAAAAATAGGGGAAATTGCCCATCGGTCGTGATATGTAAAAAAACATCTGACATGAGGAGAATCTCCCTTGGCATCCATTCAAAAGCGTAAAGAACGGGTTGCGATGTTGTCTGTCGCGTCCAATTCCACTCTGGTGGTCTTCAAAATCATTGTCGGCACGCTGATTGGTTCCGTCTCGATTATTTCCGAGGCGATTCATTCAGGCATGGATTTACTGGCGGCGATCATTGCCATGTTTTCCGTTAAAAAATCATATCTGCCGGCGGACGATGTCCACCCTTTCGGCCACGGCAAGGTCGAAAGCATCTCCGGTTTGATAGAAGCCTTTTTGATTTTTATTGCGGCTTTCTGGATTATTTTCGAGGCGATCAAGAAACTGACTTCCGCGCAGGAAGTGGAATCGCCCGGCTGGGGCGTCGCTGTGATGTTTTTATCCGCCACCCTCAATTTTTTCGTGTCCCAAAGGCTTTTTGCAGTTGGAAAAGAAACGGATTCCATCGCCCTGCAGGCGGATGCCTGGCATCTGCGAACCGACGTCTACACATCCGTAGGTGTTATGGTCAGCCTGGGCATTATCTGGGTTAGCCACTATTTTTTTGCTGATCCGCGCATTCACTGGCTGGATCCGATTGCCGCGATATTTGTGGCTGTGTTTATTCTGAAGGCGGCTTACGATTTAACCTTACAGGCGCTGGGCGACCTTATGGATGTGAAGTTGCCCCGGGATGAAGAGGGATGGATCCGCGATGTGATCACTGCCCGTAAGCCTGAGATCCACGGTTATCACCAGTTAAGAACTCGCAAGGCCGGCAATTTCCGTTTCATCGAATTTCATCTCAAGGTTGATCCCCAAATGACGGTGGATGCCTCCCACGGCATTACACGTGAGCTTAAACACGTTATTATGGATAAATTTCCTGCTGCAACCGTAACCATTCATATTGAGCCTTGTGACGGTCACTGTACCGAAATCTGCGCGACCGGTTGTCTTTTGACGGAAGCCCAGAGGCTGCAAATATCACGGTCTGGCGGCGCACGAATTCGCTAAACAGGCAGGGTATGAATTTACGGAACGAGGAACACGTTCCATGGTTATGAATTTGTCCTGATGCTTTATGCCTTCACGGCCGGCCTTTATAGAGATACCGCTCAAAAAAACGATTGTAGTTTGTCCATTCGGAATCTGTATTGGCGGCGTCGGCGGCCACAAAACTTTGAAATGCATTGAGCTTGGCATCGAGGTCGTCTATAAAATGAATGACCAGCGCTTCCATGGTTTTCGGCCGTTTGGGCGAGCCGAATTCAAATTCGCCGTGATGGCTTAAAATGATGTGGCGCAACGCCAGCGCGAGCTGTGATGGAAAATCCGGTATGGCTTCAATTTTTTTGTTGATCATTTCCACCCCCATGACCAGATGACCAATCATCCGGCCTTCGTCGCTGTATCCAATCAAACTGTCATAGGAGAATTCGTAGATTTTGCCGATGTCGTGCAGCATGCCGCCGGCAATCAGCAGATCTCTATTTAATTGTGGATAATGATTTGCTGCCTTGTCTAGCAGGCGCACAACGGAAAGCGTATGTTCGAGCAGACCGCCCAGATAGATGTGGTGAAAGCCCTTGGCTGCCGGTGCTCGTCGGAAAAGTTCAGCCGTTTTTTCATCATCAAAAAAAGCGGCAAGCAGCTTTTTAACGGGCTCCGATGAAATGGTGTCGATGTATAGGAGGATGTCCTGAAACATCGTCTGTGTATCCAGCTTGCTGACCGGCAGATAATCCGCCGGGTCAATGTTTTCCGGTTCGCAGAGTTTAATGGTCATAATGGA
This sequence comes from uncultured Smithella sp., assembly GCA_964581635.1. Classification (GTDB taxonomy): domain Bacteria; phylum Desulfobacterota; class Syntrophia; order Syntrophales; family Smithellaceae; genus UBA8904. Next base: position 13,733 of record CAZOPH010000005.1, on the reverse strand, counting down.
TATCTGAAGCGTGTTGCGGTAACTGAGCGCGCGGCCTTCGATGTAAATGATGTCACCTTTTTTAAAGACGCGATCCCACTCCACGGCGTTATCCCAGACCTTGCCGTCTGTTTCGCCGGTTTTGTCTTTTAGCCGGACATTCAGATACGCTGAGCCTTTCTGGGAAAAGGCCATGCTCTTTTCCGCAACTAAAAAGGTCGAAGCGATTTTATCGCCCTGCTTGATGTCCTGAAGATAGATTTCTTTGGTTTTCAAATGAACCACCTTTCATCAAAAACATTTTTTTGATTCTTGCTCTAGTGTTTTTCCCTCAATATCCGGTGATCTGCCACGCGAACCGTCAGTTTGCTTGTGTCGAAATATTCCATAAGCGGAATGATGTATTTGCGCGACAATCCGGTTAAATCTTTGAAAGTAGCCGGTGTCGCCTGACCATCTCGAATAAGCTGTGCTTTGTAATCGTTACGTAACTTGTCCAGGGTGGCGCGCGCAAAGCATAGTTCTTCATTGATCTTAATAAGCTCTCCGTCTTTGAGCATCAGCTGGACAATGTTTTGTGCCTTGGCCTTCGAATTCTTAAAACTGTTGATGACGTCGGAAAGGGATGGTGGGGTCAGTTCGGCCTGCACGTAAATCGATGCAATGGATTGACGCAAAGCGTCCTCTTCACCCGCCAGTTGAACAACATGCGATGCCAGTCGGACGTTGTCCTTATCGTTGACGATGGCTTCTTTTTTCCCGAGACTGGCAAGAACCATGTTAAAGAGTTTGACAGATACAGTGGCGGCAAGCGCTGCCTTGAGCTCTTCCTTGGAGATGCCTTCCTTCAGAGGGTTTTTCTTGTGATAATCCGAGAGGCTTTTCACGATCAGTTCTTCCAGTTCTGTATACAAATGGACGGATAGGGAAGTTGTGTCGTCACTTGCGATCAAGATGGCCTGGCGGCTAGAAAATAATTTTTCCATCACCTCCCGGATTTTTTTGATATGCACTCCCAGGCGAAAAGCGAGTGACCGGATATTTATACCGTTGAAACCGGCTCGTTCCAGAAGAACAAGAATTTTTTCCGCCAAAGTACCGCTTTGCAGGGTTTTCAGATCATCGAGAATTTTTTTATTTTTTCTTTTGTGTTTTCCCGGCAGTGGGTCGAGAATCCGACCACCGCCAATGGTGGTCACCGGTGAGTAACTACGCAAGACGAAATGATCGCCTGCCACGACGACATCTTCATTGGCCAAAATAAGCTGGGCGAAGGATTTTTCACCGGGGGACAGTTCATCTGCCTCCAACAGAACAATACGCGTCATGATTTCCGTCGTTCCCGTGTGCAGACGCACCAATGCCCGGTTTTTCAATTTCCGGGTATTGGAGGCAAGGTATTCGAAAAACACATCAAGCCTTTGTGTAGGCCAGACTGTCTGTGGACGCACTAAAACGTTGCCCCGTTCGAGCGTCGATTTTTCGATGCCCTGAAGATTGAGAGCGGTGCGCTGGCCGGAGAAAGCTTCTCCTACAGGCTTATTGTGTATCTGGATGCCCCGGATGCGCGCGGAAACATCTTCCGGTAGAATCTGAATATCCTCTCCTACTTTGATCTTATCAGAAATCAGCGTGCCGGTCACCACGGTGCCGAATCCCTTCATGGTAAAGATACGGTCAACCGGCAGACGGAAAATACCGTCATCTATTTTCTCTTTCAATCGGTCTGTGGTTTTACCCAACTCGGCAAGCAGTTCCTGAATACCAGTTTCTTGAAGTGCTGAAACCGGAACGATCGATGCGTCAGAGAGAAAAGTGTCTTGCAGATAGTCTGAAATTTCGGAGCGCACCAGTTCCAGCCAGTCTTTCTCCACCAGGTCAATTTTGGTCAGGGCGACAAGTCCTGTGGTAATTCCCAGAAGCGAGCAGATTTGTAAATGTTCCTTCGTTTGCGGCATGATGCCTTCATCCGCGGCAATGACCATTAAAACCAGATCAATACCCGCCGCGCCGGCTACCATGTGCTTAATAAACTTTTCGTGGCCCGGTACGTCGACAATGCCGAGCGTATGGCCGGAGGGAAGTTCGAGCGAGGCAAACCCTAGTTCGATGGTAATGCCTCTTTCCTTTTCCTCTTTGAGACGGTCGGTGTCTATGCCGGTCAGAGCTTTGATTAACGATGTCTTTCCATGATCCACATGACCGGCTGTGCCCAAAACAAAATGTTGCATGTTTTTTCCTGCTATCTCAATTTCAATGATTGATTAAAATAACAAACTCCCACCATTTTCACAACATCATATTTCCAGCGGAAACGACGGGCAACAGAGAAAACAGCTGATGATTTAATTCTTGAAAATACTATGCGGAATTGTTAAATCAGAGATGAAACGAGGTGTTTTTTGCGCATTCTTGGTTTGGACTATGGCGACAAAAGAATTGGCGTGGCCGTCTGTGACGAGTTGGGTATGACGGCTCAGGGCTTGCCGACACTGATTCGCAAAACGAAAAAACATGATCTGGAGATTTTGTACCATTGGATTCAGCATTATTCGGTTCAGAAAATTGTCATTGGATATCCTTTGCGACTGGATGGTTCCGAAGGCATTCAGTGTGAGAAGGTTAACCGTTTTGTGCGCCTGCTTAATAAAACTTTTTTTCTGCCAGTGATGAAATGGCCGGAGACCTTATCGACCAAAGAAGCTGAAGAAATTTTAATTTCATCCGGCGTCCGCTGGCAAAAAAGGAAGGAAAAGGTTGATCGGTTGGCTGCTTGTCTGATTCTGCAAAATTATCTGGATTGCGCCGATAAATCAAGGACCGGCCAGTTTTAAATCCTGCCCTTTCGACATTTTCATCATTTACTTATTGTGTGACAAAACATGAAAAAAAAGATCCGTAATATTTTATTAGGTATTTTTATGTTGCCTTGTATTGCGACCATTCTCTTTGGCGCTTGGCTGTTTATCTATGCCAAGACGCCAATTGATGCGGCAAGAGCTGCAACCGTATTGGTCGATATCCCTACAGGCACCAGTTTTGTTCAGGTTACAAAGATTCTTAGTGATGTTGGACTGGTTGAAAACAAGCTTATGTTCTACAGCTTAGTCGGAGTCAAAAGAGGCACCCGGTCTATTCGTGCCGGTGAATATGAGTTTGCCACTTCTCTTTCCCCGGCTGAAGTAGTTGATAAACTCGTTCACGGGGACATTAAAAATTATCCTGTAACGATTCCTGAGGATTCTTCACTGAAAGATATTGCCGTGTGTCTCAAAGAAAATAAGTTGATCGATGAAAAAGCCTTTTTTGAATTGGCTGAGGATAAAGAATTTTTATCCTCAGTGGGTGTTCAGGGACAATCCATTGAAGGATATCTTTTCCCTGATACATATTTCTTCAATCGTTCCATGACTACCAGACAGATTATGCGCGTCATGGTCGATCGTTTCTGGAGTAAAATTTCTCCCGAAATGATTAATAAAGCCGAGAAAAGAGGCTTGAATACGCATCAATTTGTTACTTTTGCCTCACTCATCGGTAAAGAATCCGGAAATTCCGCCGAAAAACCTATGATTGCGGCTGTTTTCTATAACCGGATGAAAAAAGGAATGCCTCTACAGAGTGACCCTACTGCTGTTTATGATATAAAAAATTTTAATGGGAAAGTGCTGCGAAGTCATTATAGGAGAGAATCTCCCTATAATACTTATATTATCAAAGGGTTACCACCTGGCCCCATTGCCAATCCAGGTCTGGATTCATTTCGAGCTGTTCTTAATCCAGCGGCTGTAGATTACCTCTTTTTTGTTTCCCAAAGAGACGGTACTCACTTTTTCTCATCATCATTAGATGCTCATAACGAAGCCGTACTGTATTTTCGCAGCATCGCCAATCCTAACGAGCATGAAGATGAAACTGCACAGTAGCGATAATCTTGCTATTCATCTGATTAGTTTAATTGCGCTTTAGTATTTATCCCCGCTTGTTTTTTTACTCTGTTCCTGACGAATAAATTCCCTTTAGGACTGTCTTAACAATCTTGCATGCCAAGCAGTTGCCCTGATTGATTTATATTTCCTGTTTTCCCAGTAATTTTAAGTTAATTGATCAGAAAAAGATTCACTTTTTTCTTGACAAAGGCATTTTCCCTCTCTATAGTCAGCCACGTGGGGAAAAGTGGTTTAATGTGGAGGGGATTTTAGTGTCTGTATTTCGAGGACAATATCATCACACTATTGACGAAAAGGGAAGAATCATTTTTCCGTCCCGTTTTCGCGAGTTGTTTGCGGATAAATATGACAACCGCATGGTCATTACGAATTGGGATGGATATTTGATGGTTTTCCCATTCGATGAATGGCGCGTTATTGAAGAAAAAGTATCGCATCAATCCATCTTACGCAAAGAGGTGCGTTCCTTTCAGCGATTTTTCATGTCCGGTGCGGTGGATTGCAATCTCGATGGTCAGGGTCGTGTGCTGATTCCTCCGGCGTTACGCGAATATGCCAACCTGGAAAAAGAAATTATTCTGGCCGGTATGATTAAAGTCATCGAAATCTGGTCGAAAGACCGGTTCGAATCGGAAATGAAAAAAACCGGCGGCGATATTGCCCAGTTCAGTGATTACATGGCTGACCTCGGGATATGATCATGAGCGCTGAGTTTACTCACGAGCCGGTCATGCTTCAGGAAGTCCTGTTGTGGCTTGTGAGAAATAAGACCGGCATTTACGTGGACGGTACGATAGGTGGCGCGGGGCATGCCCGCGTAATTTTGGAACAGACTGAAGCCACGCTGATCGGAATGGATTGTGACGCAGACGCCCTCGCAGTTGCTGAAGAGAGGCTGGCGTCATTTGGATCGCGCAAAATTCTGATCAAGGCAAATTTTGCCGACCTGGCCTCCGTTCTGAAAGAATTGCATGTTGATAAAGTTGATGGTGTGCTCCTGGATTTGGGTGTTTCGTCCCATCAACTGGATGCAGCCCACCGAGGGTTTAGCTTCAGTCAGTCCGCGCCGCTTGATATGCGGATGGATCAGGATTTGAAGCGTTGTGCTTATGATATTGTCAACTATTCTACACCAGCTGAACTGGAAAAGATTATCAGATTATACGGGGAAGAAAATATGGCCGCAAGAATCGCCAGGGCAATATCGAGAAAAAAGCAAACTTCGCCTATAGAGACGACGCTTGAGCTCGCCGGTATTGTCGCTTCGGTTATGCCGGAAAGCATGAAGCGGCAGAAGATTAATCCCGCCACGCGAACTTTTCAGGCCCTGCGGATAGCTGTGAACCGAGAGCTCGATTCCATTGTCCCGGCAATCGAAGGCGCCATAGGCGCGCTTGCGGTCGGAGGACGCATGGGCGTGATTTCCTTCCACTCGCTGGAGGACCGGATCGTTAAAAATACCTTTCGTGATATGGCGGCGACCTGTGTTTGTCCAAAAGATATTCCTTACTGTGTTTGCCATAAAGAGGCCGTCGTAAAAGTTATGACGCGTAAAGCGGTAGTGCCTTCCATTGAGGAAATCCGGCAGAACCCGCGTGCCCGCAGTGCAAAATTGCGCGTGGCAGAGAGGATATAAAATGGCGCAGACGGTAGGAACACAGGCCATCTCGCAGGGCCGGCAGGCCAAAAAAGCTGCTGCCGCCTCTTTCGGCGTGAAGTATCCGACCTTTATTGTGGTGGCTCTTATTCTCATGTTTGTCGCACTGATTTATGTTGGTTCTCACATTCGCATGACGAAGATGGAGTATGATATTGCCGCAGCGTTAAATGCTAAGGGGGATTTACTGGAAGAACAAAAAAGACTGAAGCTGGAATTAGCAATGCTGAAAGCACCGCAGAGAATAGAAGATATTGCCAGAAACAAGTTACAGATGTCCTATCCCGCTGCGGAGCAGGTAATTATTTTAAAACAAACGAGGAAGTGAGAATGGCGGCAGAATCAAAAAAATGGCTGAAGTTCCGGCTAGCCAGCATTCTGGCGATTTTTTTGGTTTTGTTTATTGCGTTATTGTCCCGCGCCTTTCAATTACAAGTTTTATCTGGCGAGAAATTGAAAAAGCTGGCCGTCAGACAGCATATCACCACGTTGCCCATTCATTCCGAAAGAGGCATGATTTATGACCGCAATGGTGAGAAACTGGCCATGTCGGTCTTAGCGGATTCCGTGTGTGCCGACCCGACAAGGATTACCGATCCGTCTAAAGTGTCCCGTAAAATCGCGGCTATTCTGAATCTTAATTCATCCACCGTTTTTAAAAGAATCTCCGAGCCGAAGAGTTTCTGCTGGCTGGCCAGAAAAATTTCTACCGAGCAGGCTGCTCAGATAGAAGCGGCGGGTATTGAAGGTGTTTTTCTGATCAAAGAACCGAAGCGATTTTATCCAAACGGCTCATTGGCGGCTCATTTGATCGGATTCTCCGGTTTTGATGCCGAGGGCCTGGAAGGACTCGAAAAGAAATATGATGATTATTTAAAAGGAACACCGGAAAAATTGACCTGGGCCAGAGATGCTAAAGGAAAAAAACTTTTTCTGCATGTTGAACGGAATCTTTCTCCTAAAGATGAAAGTGCTAACCTGGTTCTGACCATTGACAGCCGCATTCAGTACCTGGTGGAAACGCATCTGAAGGAAGCTGTGTTGGATAAAGGCGCAAAGGGCGGTATTGCGATTGTCATGGATCCGAAAACGGGCGAGATTTTGGCCATGGCCAACGAGAAAGGATTCAATCCGAACAACATTAAGGGGCTGACGTCAGATATATGGCGCAACCGTGCTATTGCGGACTCCTTTGATCCAGGATCAACCTTTAAACCTTTTCTGGTCGCCGGCGCCCTGGAAGAAAAAGTTGTCAAGGAATCAGATTCGTTTTACTGTGAAAATGGACATTATATCGTTGCCAATCGGGTGATTCGTGAAGCCAACCGGAAGCGTCACGGCTATCTGTCCGTGCGTGATATCCTGAAGTACTCTAGTAATATCGGCTCCGCGAAAATCGCGGAAAAGCTCGGTCGGGAAAAGTATTATTCCTATATTAAAAATTTTGGTTTTGGTTCCAGAACAGGAATTGATTTATCCGGTGAGGCTGCAGGGGTTTTAAGGCCCGCGAAGAGTTGGACCAGGGTGGACACGGCGGCGATTGCTTTTGGCCAGGGCATTTCGGTTACAGCCATTCAGCTCATTAGCGCCATGTCGGCGATAGCCAATAACGGGGTTTTGATGAAACCCTTCATTGTGCGGGGTTTGACTGATAGAAATAACAACCCGGTTAAAATGTATGCACCGGAAACCGTGCGCCGGGTTGTTTCTCCCGCGACAGCCAGACGGATGACTGCCATGCTGACACAAGTGGTTGGCTCTGCGGACGGCACTGGTAAGAACGCGCATATCATCAACGTGGAGGTTGCCGGCAAAACCGGGACCGCGCAGAAATTCGATTTTGCCCGCGGCGTTTATTCATCGGAAAGGGTTCGCACTTCCTTTATTGGATTTTTCCCCTCCGATAATCCCCAAGTGGTGATCCTCGTGATTCTCGATGAACCGCAGCGCGATAAGTGGGGCGGTGTGGCCGCAGCGCCGGTATTTAAAAATATCGGCGAACAGATTCTCAACTGTTTCAAGACAAACATTCGGGAAACGCCGGTGTTTGAACCTCAAAAGACAAATAATCTGCAATTGGCTGCAGCAGACAAATCTATGGTTGAGAATGTGTCAAAGGCCGAAGATGATCTTGATGATGACTCCCTCATGCCGGACTTTACCGGCTTGACCATTCGGGAGGCTTTGAAAATATCGAAATCCCGATCAATTGAGCTGCAGATATCCGGCAATGGCTGGGCTGTGAGACAGGCCCCAGGACCAGGTTCAGTTTTAGGCGATGAGCGACTCTGTAAAATTGTATTTGAGATGAAAAACTGAGGCGAGATGGAACTGCGGCAATTACTGCAAGGCATCAATACGATCGGGAAGAAGACAGATCAAACTGGCGATGTGTCATCAGTCTGTTATGCCGCAGATCAATGCGAAAAAAGTTCGCTCTTTGTCGCAATTGCCGGACTGGCTCATGACGGCCACGACTTTATCGGCCGGGCGATTGAGCGCGGCGCGCATTTTATTGTTCATCAAAAAGATATTAGCGTACCGGAAGGGATCATCGCCATCAAAGTATCCGACAGTCGCCGTGCGTTAGGCCAGTTGGCTAAAAATTATTTCGGCGACCCGTCGTCTGGGTTGACCCTCATCGGCACCACGGGAACCAGTGGCAAAACAACAGTGTCTTATCTGCTGGAATCAATCCTGACGGCTGCCGGTTTTCGCTGTGGTGTTTTAGGGACAGTCAATTATCGCTACAACGGTAAGTTAATGCCGGCGCCGAACACCACGCCCGAATCATACGAGATGCAAAAGATCCTGAGGGAGATGGCCTCCGGGGGCGTGACTCATGTGATCGCCGAGGTGTCTTCGCATGCACTGGATTTGAGAAGAGTTGATGACTGCGATTTTGATCTGGGAATCTTCACCAATCTCAGTCCGGAGCATCTGGATTATCATAAGCATATGGAAGATTACTTCCGGGCCAAGAAGAGATTTTTTACCGAGCTTTTGGCGCAAAGCAAAAAAGACTGCCCAAAAAAAATGGTGGCTAACGCCGATGACCCGTGGGGACAAAGACTGCTGAGCGAAGTCCGGATACCCGCGCTATCGTATGGCTTGGGCAAAAATACCGGAGTAACAGCTGAGCATGAGGAGATAACGCTCGACGGCATCCGGGCTGAGATCAGTCTGGCCGGAAAGAAAATAGCCGTGGCCTCCCGACTTATCGGCAGATTCAATCTGTCCAATATTCTGGCCGCTGCCGCCGCCGCCTCTGTCCTGCGCGTGGAGACTTCGGTGATTGAGGCTGGGATTAAAAATTTATCCTATGTTCCGGGGCGTTTGGAAAAGATTGATTCGTCTGCCGGCATTCATGTTTTTGTCGATTACGCCCATAAACCGGATGCGTTAAAACAAGTGCTGCAAAATTTAGATAAGATGAAGCAAAGAAAAATATTGACTGTTTTCGGCTGCGGCGGTAATCGTGACCGCGCCAAGAGACCACGGATGGGCGAAACGGCAACGACCTACAGCGATTTGACGATTGTAACGTCCGACAATCCGCGTTGTGAAGATCCAATGGCTGTCATCGGCGAAATCGAGGCGGGGATTGATCAGAGAAAAATAAGAAAAGTATCGCGGGAGCATCTGGTATTTGCTGACGATGCACACACCTATACGGTGATTGCCGACCGGAAAGCCGCAATTATTGCCGCCATTCAAATAGCGCAATCTCAGGACATTGTGCTGATTGCCGGTAAAGGCCATGAAGATTATCAGATTTTGGGAACAAAAAAAATACCGTTTGACGACCGGATTGTTGCAACACAGGCTTTGCAATCGAGATTTCCTGATCGTTCGGAGGTTGTGTCCCCAGTGTTTTCCTTGGCTGAAGTTCTGGCCGAGACGAACGGTCGCTTGATCGCCGGAAACAAGGAAACCAGAATTTACGGGATTTCCACGGATTCCAGACACATTCAGCCAAAGAATCTTTTCATCGCCCTTCAGGGAGAGAATTTTGACGGCCATGCCTTTGTCCAGAAGTCCCTGGAGGACGGTGCAGCCGGCGCTATTGTTTCGGATGCCCGTAAGATTCCCCTCAAACAACTTAATCCGAACAAAGGTCTGATGGAAGTGGACGATACCCTTCGGGCACTGGGTGACTTGGCACACGCTCACCGCCGACGTTTTTCCATCCCCGTAATCGGGCTCACCGGTTCTTCAGGCAAGACGACCACCAAAGAAATGTTGTCCTGTATGCTCGAGCGGGAAAGAAAAGTTCTTAAGACGGAAGGCAATTTAAACAATCTGATCGGATTACCACAAACCATTTTCCGCATGACTGATCAACACGAAATCGCTGTCCTGGAAATGGGAACCAACAAGCGCGGCGAAATTAAAAGGCTGACGCAAATTGCCTTGCCGGACATCGGGCTCATCACCAATGTCGGCCCCGCGCATCTGGCGGGGTTCGGTACCATTGATGCTGTGGGCGAGGAAAAAGGCGATTTGTTTTTTAATATGATCCCGTCGGGTATTGCGGTTGTTAATCTTGACGACGAAGCGGTGTGCAATGTGGCGGATCTATGGGGGGGGCGCCGCATCACGTTCAGTATGAGGGCCGGTGCAGATGTTAGCGTGAACGATATTCGAAAAAACGGCGCCCGCGGCACGAGCTTCAACCTCCTGATGGGTGGTTGCGCGTACAAGGTGGATATGAAAGTTGTCGGCATTTCCAATATCTATAATGCGATGGCCGCCGCGGCGACAGCCGTTGCCTGCGGAATCCGTTTTGAATCGATTCAGCGGGGCCTGAATATGTTTCAAGCGGTGGGTGGACGCATGGAAATCATTAAACTGCAAAATGGCGCTTATTTGATCAATGACACCTATAATGCTAATCCCGCATCTGTTCGCGAAGCCCTGCTGACCCTGAAGGATGCACGAAATGCGCACAGTGCTTTCGTGTTTCTAGGCGATATGCTGGAGTTGGGCGAGGCGGCGCCGGAAATGCATCGCAAAATCGGAATGCTTCTGGCGACAACTGGTGCGACGGCGGCTTTTCTTCAAGGCGAGTTTGCGCAGGTTACCGCCGCCGGTGCTCTGGAGGGCGGATTAGCGAAGGAACAAATTATGTTTTTAAAGGATGATGAAGATGCCATGGCCTCTTTGAAAAAAAAGTTACGCAGAGGCGATTGGATTTTAGTCAAAGGATCCCGACGGATGAAGATGGACAGGATTGCAGCGAGAATCCGCAAGGATTTCGGCGATGGACAAACCGAAAGCGAATAAGCGGCGCAGGAAACCGGGAGAGAAAAAGTGATTTACCAGTTTTTGTACCCTTTACATACTGTATTCTCATTCTTCAACGTTTTTCGCTATATCACGTTTCGGACCATATTTGCTTCGATCACGGCCTTGCTGATTTGTCTGATCCTGGGCCGGTGGTTCATTCAAAAGTTACAAAGTCTGCAAATTGATCAGCAGATACGCGAAGATGGGCCAAAGACGCATCAGGTGAAGAAAGGCACTCCCACGACGGGAGGCGTGCTCATTATCTTTGCAGTGGCTATTTCCACATTGTTATGGGCCAATTTAGCCGTTGATTATATATGGCTGGTTCTGTTGGTGACGATCGGATTTGGCCTGATCGGCTTTTTCGATGATTTTCGGAAAATGGCCGGAAAAAGTTCTCGTGGTGTTTCCGGGAAAACAAGGCTTGCTGCGGAAATTGTGATCGCCTTATTTGTCGGTTTTATTTTGTATTTCAAGCCGGGATTTAACTCGCAAGTGACGATTCCCTTTTTCAAAACGGTTTTGCCCAATCTGGGTTGGGGATACATTCTGTTTTGCGTTTTTATTATCGTGGGTGCGGCAAACGCCGTGAATTTGACGGATGGACTTGACGGTCTGGCGACCGGCCCTGCCATTATTTGTTTTGCGACGTATTTGTTGTTTGCCTACTTTGCCGGTAACGTGAAAGTAGCGCATTATCTTCAGATTCCTTATGTTTCCAGCTCTGGAGAGTTGTCTGTATTCTGCGGAGCGTTGATGGGCGCCGCGCTTGGCTTTTTGTGGTTTAACGCCTATCCAGCGGAAATATTCATGGGAGATGTCGGATCGCTTTCGATGGGTGGCGCGCTGGGAACGGTAGCCGTTATCACCAAGCAGGAAATTCTGCTGGCGATTGTTGGCGGTGTTTTTGTGATGGAAACTTTTTCCGTCATTTTCCAGGTCGGTTATTTCAAGCTGACGGGCGGCAAACGGATTTTCCGGATGGCGCCGATCCATCATCATTTTGAACTCAAAGGCTGGGCGGAACCGAAGGTGATTGTCCGGTTCTGGATCATTTCGATTCTGTTGGCGCTGTTGGCGATCAGCACCTTAAAGTTGCGTTAGAGGAACCATGGACGTTGGAGGAAAGAAAATAGGCGTTATCGGCATGGGTAAAACGGGCATCGCAGCTGCGGCGTTTCTCGGGGGGCTCGGCGCAACCGTTGTGGCAGTCGATGAAAAACTTTCACACCAGTGGGGGGAAGCGTTTGATTCCATGGCCGGTCAACCGTGGATGACCGTGGGCAGCTACGATGTGACGGCGCTCGACGGTGTTGACATGGTTGTACCTTCACCGGGGATTCCTCCATACCATGATATTTTAGAGGCCGCGCAAAAAAGAAATATTCCGATTATGAGCGAGATTGAACTGGCCTATCGCTTTATCAGAGTGCCGATCGTCGCCGTGACGGGCACGAACGGTAAAACCACCACCACCACGCTGCTGGGTAAGATTCTGACGCATGCCGGAAAGAAAGTATTTGTCGGCGGGAACATCGGCAATCCTCTCATTGAATATGCCGGATCTCCGCAGACCGACGATTTGATTGTTGCTGAAATCAGCAGTTTCCAGCTTCAATGGATCAAAACATTCCGTCCGCATGTCGCCATACTGCTCAATATTACGTGTGATCATGTCAATTATCACGGATCATTTGAAGAATACAGGCGTGTTAAGGCCAGAATATTTGAACAGCAGCAGGAAAGCGATCTGGCGATTCTTAATGCTGAAGATGAAACACAGGAAGGACTGGCCTCGTCGATCAGGGCTCAAGTGGTCCGATTCAGTTCATCTCGCTCGCTCAGTCCCGGAATATGCTTACAGGATGATTTGATCGTTTACCGTAAGGCGGACGGTTCGGAAGAGCGTTATCCTTTAAGCATGATTTCTCTTCCCGGTTTGCACAACGTGGAAAACGTCATGGCGGCAGTGCCGGCGGCTCGTTTCTGCGGATGTTCTCAGGAGAGTATTGTAGAGGCCGTTTCGCAGTTTCGCGGTTTGCCGCATCGCATCGAATTTGCCGGAGAAAAACGTTCGGTGCAATTTTATGATGACTCCAAGGGAACCAATGTGGATGCCGTCATTCGCGCGCTTCAAACCTTTTCCACACCCGTTATTTTACTTTTGGGCGGACGGGACAAGGACGGGAATTTTAAAGCGCTCCAACCGCTGCTGTCTTTCAAGGCGAAACAGGTTGTCTTGTTTGGCGAGGCGCGTGACAGCATTGAACCGCAGATCGGCAAGGGGGCACCCGTGTGGAAGGAATCGACATTAAGAGAGGCCGTTGAAAGGGCTTATCAGAATGCGCGGCCCGGAGACATTGTGCTGCTATCGCCGGGATGCGCAAGCTTTGATGAGTTTACCAATTATAAGGAACGGGGGAATTACTTTAAGGAAGTGGTCAGGAACCTTTAAATGGAAGCAGCCGTAAAAAAAGAAACCAATACACCGGACATGATATTACTCCTCGTTACCCTGATTCTGGTAACCGTGGGCACCGCGATGATTTATTCATCGAGTTCCATTCTGGCCCTGGAAAAGTTCAAAGACGGTCAGTTTTTTCTTAAGAAACATTTGTTTTTTGTTTTTGTCGGCCTGCTGGTCATGATTGTGATGACCAAGATTCCTTATGAACAATTGAAGAAGGTGGCTTACCCCGGCGTCATTGTATCCGTAATTTTACTCCTGCTGCTTTTCATTCCGCATGTCGGCATTAAAAGAGGCGGCGCAACCCGCTGGCTCAATATGGGCGTGTTTTCGTTTCAGGTGACCGAATTGGTCAAGGTGGCGATGGTGATTTTTCTGGCGCATCTTCTGA